>NZ_VPDQ01000043.1:0-15343 GCF_013417535.1 Acinetobacter sp. YH12241
TAATGGAGAAATCTAATCGGTATGTTATACCTGAGAGAAGAGTGAGGAGTTATCCAAGGGTTGTAAAAGGAAAACCTCAAAAATACCCAAGAAAAAGCCAGTCAATCTCTTAACTGACTGGCATTACTTATTGATAAGGGCTTTTTTAATGGGCTTAATTTTCGATAAAAATCTTTTCAGGAAAAGTATAAACATCACAGTTTGGACCAGTGCCGATCCGATCGATCACCACAAAATCACTCGGAGCTTCAAAGGTCAGCAAAGGATGATGCCAGGTACCGGCACGGTAATTTACACTTTGTGTACCATTACTGATAAAAGCCTGAATTTGACTGAGATCAGGCTTTTCATGATCCAGATTAGGCGCAACCACAATTAGAAATTTCTGGCCCTGCATCGGGATGAACGCTTGTGAACCGACAGGGTGACGTTCCAGCATTTCGATTGCAAAGGGAATGGCTGTAGTCTGAATATTTCTAAAAATACTTAGACCAACTTTAGCATCTGTTTCAGCAACCGCCAGAGCATGATAACGCTCGGTCTGCTGATCATTAATATGGAAAAAATCATTGCCTTCGCAGGCAATGACCTCGCCATAAGGCAAGAAACTTTCAGCAGTTAAGGGCTGTATTTTTATGCTTTGTATGCTCATAGATATAATTACTCAGGCAACTTTTCCCCACAGTCGAATCCGGCTAATGCCACCATCCGGAATCATGTTCACCCGAATATGAGAAATTTTTCCCTGTTTTAAGATTTCCTCAACAAAGCTATGAATATGATCCATCTGCATCTCTTGTGCTTCAAGCAGGAATGGCCAGAACATACTTTGCGGAATTAACTGCTGGTCAGTCGCATCTTCAATATAAATCGCTTGGATAGAGACTTGAGCAGGAAAGTTACCTTTAAAATGCGCGGTATCAATCTCAATTTTTTCAATCTGACCACTCTGACCCAGAGCCAAGATACACCAGTCAAAGCCGGGTGCACGACGGCGCTTGGTTTCCCAGCCATCACCCATATTGATGCCACGCCCCGGATTAATCAGATTACGTGGATGACCAAAGTGCGCATCACTATAGGCAATGACACGACCGCCATTTTCCAGAGCGACCAGATCAATCACCTGATTGCTGTCCTGAACCTGAATTTTTACTTCACCATAGACTTTAAAGCGAGCTACACCCCCGTCAGGGAAAATATTTAGGCGTACATGTGTAAAGACTTCGTCTGAATCAATATTAAAAATATGATGCTGGCTCGGACCTAATATACTGTTTGGTAAAATTGAGTGCCAGGTTGCGGTGCTTAAGTCACCATTTGGTGCATAGCAGGCTTCAACTGCAGCAGAAGCTGGATAGTTTCCGGTAAAGAATGTGGTATCAATATCTAGTGCTTTGATGGTTCCAGCTACCCCCAGTTTGACAATCGCCCAGTCATAGCCGGCATGACGCTTGCGGCGGGTTTCCCAGCCGTCCATCCATTTGCCATGATTATCAAATTTATCTTCAACAAAAATTGGTGCATCAAATTGCAACATTCGTTTTGCTTCAGCAAAAAAATCATCTGAACATTCAAGAATTTCTGCACCAATCCGGCTATCAGCCAAGTTGGTAAGCTGCTGGATATGGGCAGGGATCTCGAAAATGGGTGCAAATAATGTTGCCATAACTATCTTCCATTCAAATTATGTTTAACGTGAATCTAATTTTTTATAAAAGTCTGTAATTCTGCTGAAAGACCTTATAAAAACAGGTTTTTAATGAATAGATGAATGCACGGCTTGTGCCAACTTTTGAGAAAAATCAGTGCATTATTTTCGAAATGGCACGCTTTTAGCTACACAGGGAGGAAGAAACACAATTTTGAGAGGAGCATATAGATGGAGATTACAATTATTGGTGCAGGGATGGGGGGGTTGACCACAGGAATTGCACTAAAAAAGTTTGGGCATAAAGTCACCATCTATGAACAGGCAGAAAAGATTTTACCGGTGGGCGCGGCAATTTCACTTTGGTCAAATGGGGTAAAATGTTTGAATTATCTGGGCTTAACTGAGCAGGTGGCCAAGCTCGGTGGTCAGATGGATCAGCTGGCCTATATTGATGGTTTGACGGGCGACACCATGACCCAGTTCAGTTTATTGCCTTTGATTGAAGAAGTGGGACAACGTCCATATCCGGTGGCACGTGCTGATTTACAGAACATGTTGATGGACGAGTTTGGCCGTGAAGATATTCAGCTGGGCAAGAAGATGGTTGAGCTGCAAGAACAGAAAGACGGTGTTCTGGTTAAATTTGCGGATGGTACAGAAATTAAAACAGACCTACTGATTGGCGCAGATGGAACCCATTCCATTACCCGTGCCTATGTACTGGGCGAACAGGTTTCTCGTCGCTATGCCGGTTATGTCAACTGGAATGGTCTGGTAGAAATTTCAGAAAAGCTTACTCCGGCAGATCAATGGACCACATTTGTCGGACAAGGTAAGCGCGTTTCGCTGATGCCTGTGGCAGACGGAAAATTCTATTTCTTCTTTGATGTACCGTTGCCGGTCGGTTTAGAGAATAATCGGGCAGAATATAAAACCTTATTGAAACAGTATTTTGAAGGTTGGTGTGCGCCGGTTCAGCATCTGATTGACGCGCTGGATGAACAGAAAACCAATCGGGTTGAAATTCATGATATTGAACCGTTTGCCCAGTTCTATAAAGGTCGTGTTGTAATTGTTGGTGATGCCGCACATAGCACCACACCGGATATTGGTCAGGGTGGTTGCCAGGCCATGGAAGATGCAATCTATCTGGCTCGTTCTTTACAGATTAATACGCTGGGTCTGGAAGATGCCTTAAAACGCTATCAGAACAAACGCAATGAACGCGCCAATGAGCTGGTATTACGCGCACGTAAACGCTGTGATGTCACGCATATGAAAAATGAAGCCGTGACCAAAGAATGGTATGAAGAACTGCGTAAAGAGCAGGGACCACATATCATGAAAGGCATTATCAGTAATATTATTGGCAATCCTTTAGATTAATTCCGCCTTTACACTCTTGGCAAAAAGCCCTTCATATTGAAGGGCTTTTTATATTTAAATAACAGGAATTCGCTAATAGATTTTTTAGGCAGCAAGTAAAGCTTTCGCTGCCTGACGATGTGCAGCCTGAACCGCTTCAAGATCCAGATTCAGAATTTCCCGGTCTTTAACGACCCATTGTCCATTGACCATGACATGTTCGGCACGGTCTGCACCGCACAGTAACAGGCCGGCAATCGGATCATGAATCCCTGAAAAACGCACATCATCCAGACTATAAAAAGCTAAATCTGCCTGAAAATCTGCTGCGATTTGTCCTAGGTGCTTTTCACGTCCCAGTACCTGTGCCGAGCCTTGTGTGGCCCAGGTTAAAGCACGTTCAGGCGTAATCACTTCTGCACCATATTTTAAACGTTGTAAATACATCGCCTGCCGAGCTTCCAGAATCAGGTTAGACGCATCACCCGAAGCAGAGCCATCCACACCTAGACCAATGACTGCTCCTGCTTCCAGTAGATCCATGGTTGGACAAATCCCTGAAGCCAGACGCATATTGGAATGCGGACAATGACAGATACCGACTTGAGCCCGCCCTAAGCGTTGGATCTCATCGGCATCAAAATGAATGCCATGCGCCAGCCAGGTTCTGGAATTAAGCCAGCCTACACTTTCCAGATAATCGACGGTGCGCATGCCAAATTTAAACAGACAAAATTCTTCTTCATCCAGTGTTTCGGCCAGATGGGTATGCAGACGTACATCCAGTTTTTCTGCCAGTGCAGCACTTTCTCGCATAATTTCTTGGGTGACTGAAAATGGTGAACATGGTGCAAGCGCAATATTGACCATCGCATCAGCACTACGCTGGTGATATTTCTGCACCAACCGTTCTGAGTCCAGCAGAATGGTGTCCATATCCTGTACGGTATGCTGCGGTGGCAAGCCACCAGAATCTTCACCCAGACTCATGGAACCTCGGGTCAGCATGACCCGAATCCCTAATTGTTCTGATGCTTCAACCTGAACATCAATGGCATCGGACAGCTGCTGTGGAAACAGATAATGGTGATCCGCAGCAAAGGTACAACCGGAAAGCAGTAATTCAGACAATGCAATTTGAGTGGCTAGATAATGCTGTTCAGTATTCAATTTGGCCCAGACCGGATATAAGGTTTTTAGCCATGGAAATAGCGGCGCATTGACCACGGGAGCCCAAGCACGGGTCAAGGTCTGATAAAAATGATGATGGCTATTAATCAGTCCCGGTGTAATCACCAAATTCTGGGCATCAAAGAACTGGTCATAAGGCGATGCTGGGGTTTGTCCCAAAGCCACCAGTTCAATAATTTTGCCATCGCGGATGACCAAGCCACCACGGGCATCCAGATCATTTGCGGTAAATACAGCAAGAGGGTTTTTAATCCATAAGGTTGTCATATCTTATTTCCAATAAGTTTTATTTGTACTGCACATGAATCAGGCAGCACATGAGGCATTGAGCTGTTGTAATTTGATTTTTAAATCTTCCATCTGGTCGATCAGATGGTTCATCATAATTTGTGAGATTCGGGAAATTTGCCGTTTCGGTGCCACACAAAGAGCAAGGGTCAGCGGATGCATCCCTTTTTCAATAATCGGTTTAAATACCAGTTCATCACGTTCTAAATAAGGTAAGGCATCAATGTAGGACAATACTCCAATCCCTAAGTTGCGCTCTGCCAGAGAAGTAATCATGCGAATGTCATTACACTCCAGCTTTTGCTGCGGCATAAATTGATGATGTTTATACAGGCTATAAACATAGTCATGAATGATTAAAGGAGCACAGGGAATGAGATGCTTAAAGTTTAAAGTGTCGGAAAAATAGATTTTTTCTGCCTGAGCTAAAGGATGAGATTTGGCCATCACAAATCCAACCGGGATTTCCACAAAAGACATGACTTCGAGCTGATTATGACTTTTAGGATTGAGCAGAATGCCAAAATCAACTTCAGCATCCATAATCATTTTAGAGACGGTATCACTTTCCTGAATCTGGATATTGAAATTGATCCAGGGATAGTTTTCATACATATATTGTAGAGAATCTAAAACGAAACCGTCACTGAGTGCCGCAATGAGTCCGAGTTCAATGCTGCCGCGTGATAAACCCTGAATTTCATCAAAACGTACACAGGTCTGCTGGAATTCTTTTTGCCATTTGAGTAGATCTGCATACAGTAATTCACCCGCTAAAGTCAGCTTCAGGCCACTCGGCAACCGTTCAAAAAGCACGATGCCAAATTCTTCTTCTGCCAGAGTGATCTGACGATGAATCGCGGAGACGGAAATATAAAGCTGATCAGCTGCTTTTCTGAGGCTGCCTGTTTTGGCTACGGCAATAAAATATTCTGAAAATCTTGAAAAAGTAATATTCATAAAATCACGTCAATCCACCTGCACATCGTTTTAATCACATAATTTTCAGCTAGAAACTAAGTGATTCTGGTTCTATCAAGTGGATAAGCGATTTCTGTGCCAATTTTCAAAGAAATGGAACAGTAAAAGTTTTGTGTTCTATTTTTTGGAACACGGGCTACGAAACATTCTAATAGACAGTAGAACAGGCATTTGGCTAATTTTATTAAAGAACAACAAGGCAGCTTAATGAAATAAAAATTTAAGCCGTTGTCATGCAATAAATATTTGTGAGTGAACTATGAATGCGATCCCGGTGCTTAATTTATTCAGTCAACCGCACTGTAGCGGCTTTGACCCATCAGACTGGAATATCCTGGCTCAGCATTGGTATCCAGTTGCCCGTATTCAGGATGTGAGTACTACGCCACAGCAGGTACAACTTCTGGATGTGAAGATGGCGCTGTATCAAACTGAAAGTGGCAGCATTCATTTGGTTCGCGATATCTGTCCACATCGTGGTGTGCCATTAACCAAAGGCTGGGTAAAGGGTGAAGAAATCATTTGTCCTTATCATGGCTTGCATTACAACACTCAAGGAAAATGCACCAAAATACCGGCTCAACCAGAACTGACTAACATTTCGGATCGTTTTACTTTAACCAAGTTTCCAGTGGTCTTGAAATATGGTCTGGTCTGGACCAGCCTGTTTAGCCGGGATGAATCAGAAGCTAATTTCCCTGATCTGGATACCTGGGAGAGCGAAGAGCACCAATCGATCTTACCGCCATTTGTTGATATCGGCGGTTCAAGCGGCCGGCAGTTAGAAGGCTTTATTGATGTGGCGCATTTTGCCTGGGTGCATCATGAATCATTTGCTTCACGTGATAACCCGATCGTGCAAAAGTATTCAACTGTGCGCACCCCTTATGGCTTGCATACAGAATATGTCAGCGATGTCAGCAACTATCCACATAGCTTGCAGCATCTGGCACCCGAAGGATTTTTGTGGAAACGTGTGTTTGATGTTTATCCACCATTTTCAGCGATTTTAACGGTGCATTTTCCGGAAAATGGCATCCTGAAAATTCTAAATGCCTGCTGTCCGGTATCTCATAATCAAACCCGTTTATTTGTGCCATTGACCCGTAATTTTGATACGACTGGTGATCTGCAAGCGGTTTATGACTTTAACGCACAGATTTTTGCTGAAGATCAGGACATGGTCGAAAGCCAGAAACCAGAAGAATTACCTTTGGATATCACTATGGAAGCACATTTTGAAGCTGACCGTTCTTCGACAACTTATCGCCGCATTCTGGGGGAATGGGGCCTAAGCAAACGCTATATTGTTTAAATTAAATTTCCTCCTTTATGCACCCTGGTCTGTTGGGGTGCTTTTTTTATTCCATGTCATCTGTTCAAAGTCCTATTTTATAAAGCATATATGACCTTTGAACTCTCAATTGTTAGAGTGATTTATGCCACAGCCTAGCCATGAGCAAATGCTATCTTTTTTAAGATTATCCAATGAGGTTGCCAAGCGGGCAATGTCTTTAGGCCATCATCCTTTTGGTGCGGTGCTGGTTGCACCTGATCATGAAACGGTTTTACTGACCCAATGTAATATTGATACGGTCAACCATGCAGAAAGTACTTTAGCCCGGATCGCAGCCAGCAATTTTACGCCGGATTATCTGGCTGAATGCACCTTATATACGGCAGTTGAACCTTGCTGCATGTGTTCTGGAACGATTTATTGGGCCAATATCGGGCGGGTGGTCTATGCCATGACCGAAGAAAAATTATTGCAATGTACTGGAAACCACAATGAAAATCCGACCATGAGTGTTTCTGCTGAATATATTTTTTCTCATGGTCAGAAGAACATTGAGCTGATCGGGCCAATTACGGAACTTGAACAGGAAACGGTTCAATTGCAAAAAGACTTCTGGTCATCTCGATGAACATTTGAAATTATTCTTTTTATAATCCTGCTTCATTTTATTTATAAGACCATAAACACAGATTTTCCGGATTGTAGGCTCACTTTAAAATGCTACAATCCAGCCTCTATTTTCTAAAAAATACTTTTCTTAATTTTCTATTTTTAAAAACCTATTTTTATCCATTCAGTACATTGCTAACTATAAGCCATTTATTGGCGCACACGATTTAGAGCTAACGCACTTATCTAGCGCAGAACAAAAGAAAATTACAAGAATTCTTGAATATTTAATCTTATTAATTTCTCAATCTTGAGCTGAGTCTGGTTTTCTAGCAACTTTGCTCATTGACTTAGATTGATATCTATATTTTTCGGCTTAATTTCTTAACTATTAAACTTTTTTATATCAATAATTTTTTCTAAACCTCTGTAATTAATAAAAATAAATAAAAGAACAGATCATTCTAAAAATTATAAGTGTCTTGCAATCCACCTGTTCTATTTTTTGAACTGAATTGGAATAGAAGTTGCTAATTAATAGAAATATAGCAATCAGTAAAATTTTTGATTTCGATTCAGATCTTTTAAAGCCGCTATTTATAAAACTCAAATGGCATTCACGGAGGCAATTTATGCTGAATATGTCCAAACATAAAAAGATAATGAAAAAATTTTCACTGCCTGTAATTGCGGCTGCAATTATGGGTTTGGGGATCAGTAGTCAGAGCTTTGCAGTCGATAAAGCTGCATTTGTCTATATTGGACCAACCAGTGACCATGGCTGGACGTATTCTCATGATCAGGGGCGTATTAAAGCTGAAAAAGCTTTGGGCGGAAAATTTAAAACGACTTACATCGAAAATGTACCTGAAACGGCCGATGCTGAACGTGTGATTCGTAATCTGGCACAGCAGGGCAATAAAGTGATTTTTGCGACCTCTTTTGGTTATATGAACCAGATGGAAAAAGTCGCGAAGCAGTTCCCCAATACCGTATTCATGCACGCGACCGGTTATAAGCAGGGGAAAAACCTAGGCATCTATGATGTGCGTACTTATGAAGGTGCTTACATGCTGGGTGTAGTGGCAGGGCAAACCACCAAAACCAACACCTTGGGCGTTGTAGCTTCATTCCCGATCCCGGAAGTGGTTCGTAATATTAATGCCTATACCTTAGGTGCACAAAGCGTCAATCCTAAAGTCAAAACCAAAGTCATCTGGGTGAACTCATGGTTTAACCCGGGTAAAGAACGTGATGCGGCTTTGGCGCTGATTTCTCAAAAAGCTGATGTGCTGATGCAAAACACAGATTCGCCAGCAGTCGTGCAAGCGGCTCAACAAAAAGGCGTATATGCCTTTGGTTGGGATTCAGACATGAGCAAATTTGGTCCTAAAGCGCATCTGGCTGCTTCAGTATTGCACTGGGAAAAAATTTATACCCCAGCCATGCAGCAAGTGGCTAATAAAACCTGGAAACCTGCCGCTCTCTGGTATGGCGTAAAACAGGATGCAGTGAAAATTGAAAACTTCGGACCTGCTGTTCCTGCCAAGGTGAAACAGTCTGCTTTAAATGCACAAAGTGCGATTCATAAAGGCACATTACATCCATTCCAGGGCCCAATCTATAAACAGGATGGAACTTTGGTGATTGCCAAAGGCGGCAAAATGACAGATGAAGCGCTTGGAAAAATGAACTTCTATGTGAAAGGAGTTGAAGGTTCATTACCTAAATAATCCTTTCACTATGTGTATGACTTAAAAATAAAAGAAAGTAAATCCTGAAAAATCATCCCCCAGTCCATGAATCACTTTATGGACTGGGCCAAAATGAGTGGAGACTGAGTTATGAGCGATCTGCCTCACATGTCAAATGACATCGAAACGTCATCGCTCAATGAGCAGCAAATTCCACGACTGGAGCTGATCAATATCAGCAAAAGCTATAACTCATTGAAAGCAAATGACAGCATTAATTTAAAAGTCCAACCTGGGCAAATTCATGCCATTTTGGGTGAAAACGGTGCTGGTAAAAGTACCTTGATGAAAATCATATACGGCGCCACGAAATCAGATAGCGGTCATATCGTCTGGAATGGCAAAGAAGTCCAGATTGAAAGTCCATCAATGGCCAGGAAACTGGGGATTGGCATGGTGTACCAGCATTTCTCCCTATTTGAAACCATGACCGTAGCTGAAAACATTTTATTAGGTCTGGATGAGAAAATAGACCTGAAAAGCTTAGCGGCTAAAATCACCGAAGTATCAGAACAATATGGCTTACCGGTAGATCCACGGCGTGAAGTTTTTTCTTTATCGGTTGGTGAGCGACAACGGGTCGAAATTATCCGCTGTCTACTCCAAAATCCTTCCTTACTCATTTTAGATGAACCGACCTCCGTATTAACCCCACAAGCAGTACGTCAGTTATTTAAAACTTTGCGACTAGTAGCTTCACAAGGTGTCTCAATTCTTTATATCAGCCATAAATTGCATGAAATCAAAGAACTCTGTGATGAAGCAACGATTCTGCGTAATGGCAAAGTCACCGGCTATGTACTACCTTCTGAAAATAGTACCAGTGAACTGGCCAAATTAATGATTGGCCGGGAATTGCCGACTTATGCGCATGCTGAATATACAGGCGAACATCGCACGCTGTTTCAGGTGAAAAACCTGAATTACGAAACTGATGATCCTTTTGGCGTGTCCTTATCCAATATTCAACTTAACCTGAATTCGGGTGAAATTCTGGGCATTGCCGGTATTTCGGGTAATGGTCAATCTGAATTACTGGCTCTGCTTTCCGGTGAGCAAACGGCGAAAAAAGGTCAGGTTTTTCTATTAGATCATGACATTTCTGAACTCAGTGCAGGCCAGCGACGCGATCTAGGCTTGGGCTTTGTTCCGGAAGAGCGTTTGGGTCGAGGTGCTGTGCCGAATATGACATTGGCACAAAACACTTTATTGACTGCTTTTCGTCAGGGTTTAAACAAATGGGGCTTTATCCAGTTTGAGAAAACTGTCGCTTTTGCCCAGCAATGTATCGAAAAATTCGGGGTAAAAGCTGCAGGACCACAAGCGGAAGCCCGCAGCCTTTCGGGCGGGAATTTGCAAAAATTTATTGTAGGGCGTGAAATCCTGCAACAGCCCAAAGTCCTGATTATTTCCCAGCCAACCTGGGGCGTTGATGTCGGCGCATCGATGTTTATTCGTCAAACCCTGATTGATCTTTCCCGTCAAGGTGTTGCGATTTTAGTGATTTCAGAAGAGCTGGAAGAACTGTTTGAAATTAGCGACCAGATTTGTGTTCTGGCTGGTGGAAAGCTGTCTGCACCTGTTCCAGTTAAAAATACCAATGCAGAACAGATTGGCCTGCTCATGTCAGGTATTCAGGCAGATCCAGCAATATTAGCTGAGTCCGAGCCTGTCCATGAAGCACACGCGTAGAGAAGAGGTGTAAATATGCATTTATTAGAACCTAGAGAACATCCTTCTCAATTAATGAAATGGCTTTCACCAGTGCTTGCATTACTCGCCATGCTGGCGGTAGGCAGCCTATTGTTTTTAATGCTTGGAGTGAATCCTGCTCAGGCTTTATATATCTTTTTTATTGAGCCATTGACTTCAGTCTATAACCTGAGTGAACTGATAATTAAAGCCAGTCCGCTGATTTTAATTGCCCTAGGTTTAGCCGTCGGGTTCCGTGCCCGTCTATTTAATATTGGTGCCGAGGGGCAGTTGGCTATGGGGGCCATCTTTGGTGGTGGTATTGCCATCCTGTTTCATGAGCAGATCGGCTGGTGGATTTTACCTTTAATGGTGATTATGGGTGCGATTGGTGGTGCAATTTGGGGCCTGATTCCAGCGCTGCTAAAAACCCATTTTAATGCGCAAGAAACCTTGACCACCTTAATGATGAACTATGTGGCATTTTTCCTGCTGATGTATCTGGTCAATGGTCCATGGCGTGATCCAGATGGCATGAACTTTCCACAATCCTTAATGTTCTCAGAAAGCGCGACCCTGCCGCTGATTATGGAAGGCACACGGATTAACGCCTCAATTTTTATCACGATCATCGCAGTGGTGCTGTTCTGGGTTTTTATCCGTAAGAGTCTGATGGCTTATAAACTGGAAGTCAGTGGTCAGGCACCTTTGGCAGCTCAATATGCAGGATTTTCAGCAAAAAAAGCCATCTGGTTAAGTTTGGGAATTTCAGGTCTGATGGCGGGGATTGCCGGAATCTGTGAAGTTGCAGGTCCAATCGGCCAGCTCAATCCGAATATTTCACCAGGTTATGGTTATGCAGCCATTATTGTGGCTTATCTGGGCCGACTAAATCCCATTGGAATCGTACTTTCAGGTTTCCTGATGGCGCTGATCTATTTAGGTGGCGAACTGGCACAAATGCAGTTGCAACTCCCAGTCGCGATTACCGGAATTTTCCAGGGCCTGCTTTTATTTTTCCTGTTGGCTTCAGATGCCCTGATTGAAAACCGCTACCGTTTTACCAAAAAGAAAATCAAAAAAAACATGACCACTGCGCAAGCAGCCTGATCCAGACAGAAGAAGGATAACAACATGAGTATTGAATTAACCGCAATTGTTGCCGGAACTGTCGCTGCGGCAACGCCATTGATCTTTGCCGGGCTGGGTGAGCTGGTAGCAGAGCGTACCGGTGTCATCAATCTTGGGGTAGAAGGCATGATGCTGGTCGGTGCCATTGCTGGATTTGCTTTCGCTAGCCAGTATGAAGCCAGTGTCGCCAGCGCCTTATTTATGGGCGGATTGGCAGGCACATTGATGGCACTAATTTTTGCATTTTTTACCTTATCTTTAAGCACCAATCAATCCGCCTGTGGTCTGGCACTCACTATTTTTGGGATCGGGATTTCAGCCTTTCTAGGACAGAATTATGTCAGTACGGCCTTACCGGGTCTGGAAAACCTAAAAATTCCGGGACTCGCTGATATTCCATTCATAGGGCCAGTCCTGTTCCAGCAAAACTATGTGGTGTATCTGTCCATTCTTGCTTTTGTGCTGGTGTGGTGGGTACTGAGTAAAACCCGTTTAGGCCTGTTACTGAAAGCTGTTGGGGAATCTCCGGAAAGCGCACATGCCATGGGCTATAACGTGCTGGCGATTCGCTATGGTGCAGTCATGTTTGGCGGTGCAATGGCTGGTATTGGTGGTGCATTCTTGTCGACGGTTTATACCCCAATGTGGATTGAAAATATGGTCGCAGGACGTGGCTGGATTGCAATTGCATTAGTGGTTTTTGCTGCATGGAAACCAACGCGCTTGATGTTAGGTGCATATCTATTTGGTGGTGTAACGATTTTGCAGTTTCATGCCCAAGCGCTGGGTCTAGAAGTACCGAATGAACTGTTATCGGCATTGCCATACATCGCAACCATTGTCGTCTTAGTCCTCATTTCACGTGACAAGAAGTTATTGAAACTCAATTTACCAGCGTCACTCGGCAAAACCTTTAGCCCTTAATCGGACAAATCTCAGGAATTACTTTATGAAAATTATAAGCGCAGATTATGTCCTGACCATGAACTCCAACCTGGACTGTATTAAAGATGGTGCCATCCTGATTGATGGTGCTCTTATTAAGCAGGTAGGAACATTACAGGAATTAACTCAGCAATATCCTGAAGCTGCAGTTACCCAGTATCCTAAAAGTTTATTGATGCCGGGCTTGATTAATACCCACTGCCACTCAGGCCTGCTACGCGGTACAGCTGAGGGTCTGCCAGTCTGGGACTGGCTACAGCAGTTTATTGACCCGATGCATCGGGTATTAACGCCAGAAGATGCCAAAATCGCCTCTTATCTCTGTTATGCTGAAGCACTGCTATCCGGCACGACTACCATTGTGGATATGTGGCGTTATATGGAGGGTAGTGCCGAGGCTGTACAGCAATTAGGTATCCGTGCAGTACTGGTGCCCTATGTGGCTGAACATCCAGATCACAACTATTTTGAAACCCTCAATAGCAATGAAGCTTTAATTCAAAAATGGCATCAAGCCGCAAATGGGCGAATTCAGGTCTGGGTTGGCTTGGAACATCTGTTTTATGCTGAAGAAAAGGCCTTGGTACGTATCCAGAAAATGTGTCATGAATATCAGACTGGTTTTCATACCCATAGCAATGAAAGCAAGTTTGATGTCGAAGAAAACCTTCGACGTTATGGCGTGCGTCCGATCCAGACGCTGGAGCAAATGGGTATGCTGGATGTGCCTCAATGCCTGTTAGCGCATTGTGTCTGGATCAATTCAGCAGAGATCGAAATCTTAAAACACTATAATGTTGGTGTCGCACATAATCCGATCTCGAATATGAAACTCGCCTCTGGGGCTGCACCCATTATGGAAATGCTTAAACATGGCATTGCTGTAGGATTGGGTACTGACGGCGAGAAAGAAAATAATAATCTGGATATGTTTGAAGAAATGAAAACTGCTTCATTATTGGCGAAGTTTTCCGGTTTGGATGCTGCAGCACTGGATTCATGGTCTGTCTGTCAGATGGCAACTCGGACAGGTGCCAAAGCCTTAGGCATGCAGGATCAGATTGGTTCTTTAGAAGTTGGGAAATTTGCTGATATTATTGCGGTAGATCTTGCGACATCGAGAATGACGCCTTTAATTAATCAGGGACCACTATTTAATTTACATACCAATCTGGTGCATGCAGTCCAAGGACAAGATGTGCATATGACCATGGTGAACGGCCAAGTGGTGGTAGAAAACCGAAAACTGGTACGTGCTGATCTACAAATCTTAATTGATCAGGTCAATCAGGCTGCTCCAGCCTTGTTCCAGCGACGCACGAAATGGCTCGCAGAACAGGGAAGTGCGGTCAATGAATTACAGCGCCTGTAAATAAAGTTTAAAAACCAACCCTAACTTTAAACAGGCTTATCTATGCTCCAGAATGGATAAAAAGGCTTCGATAAAGTTAGGCAGTCTTTTATGATGGATCTGACCGACCTTGATCACTTCATAGGTTAGACCATCAGCCTGGAGGTTGTTACTTTCAGCTTTTAATTTTTGCAATGTCAACTGCAAGCCTTTTAACCATTCTTCAAGCGCCTTGATCGGAATATCATTTTTAAGATCTCCACCTTGCATGGCAGTTTTAAAATGACTCAAGGTCGTACTATCCTTAAAGCAGGCTTCCACCTGATGTTCAGTACTTTCAAATAGGTCATGCTTGATCACAAATAAAAATTTTCCAATCGCTGGCTTAAGTGCGCTGAGATAAATATTTTTTTCATTCAGGGTATATCTTTTATTTCTGGTATTAATAAATTCTGAATTCCAGCATTGGGACTCTAGAAAATGATCCATTTCAGCGAAGATGAGATCAGTGACTTGTTCCTCAATGCGTTCTGCGAGTTCCTTTAGTTCATGACTGAGCACGATCAGGTTATTTTCCAGCTTTGAGCGCTGGGATTTTTCTTCATCATGCTGCTTGGATTGGGCCAAAATGGCTTGGAAGCGTTGTTCAGGCGTCATGATTTTACTCACTTGATATACAGCCTTGATCACTTAATCATGTGACTGAAAAGCTTTAATTGCAAGCAGGAAAAGAGGGGGGATATTTGGGAAGATTTTAAAGTAAAATATATACTTTTACTGACATAAATTATTGTTTTTAAATTTAATAATTATTATTAAAATATTTTTTATTTGGTTTTAAACTAGAATCGTTACATATTTTGTAGCGATTCAATTCAGTTAATGATCATTACTCGTTTTACTCAATATCACCCATTAAAAGATAAAACTTATATAAGGTGGTTAATAAGAATATTGATAACCCGAATCGCGGATAAAAAATTGACTTGAAAAATAAGAGGACTAGAGCCATCAGTTGAGTTACCACACAAAACTTAAAACTCTAGTCCCGATGTTTAATAGTACCGAATTATTTTGCGTAATTG
>NZ_VPDQ01000044.1:0-14309 GCF_013417535.1 Acinetobacter sp. YH12241
GAGTACTTTGATTATCATCTTAAAGAAACTGAATGGCGTTGGATGAGGGAACCTAATGAGTTAGCAACTGAGCTGTGGAACCTCATTAGGTAAAATTAAGTGTAAATCTGCTAGTCTAGAGCCTATTAAATTAACCTCTCTACCGGACATAGAATCAAAACTCAGCATGAGTCCTCAATTTTTCATTTTCCAAAATCCAGGACTGCACTGAAGATCGCTGAAAATTACGCTGGATATAGGCCTGAATCTTTTCGGGAAGCTCAACATCATGACTAAGCAGACGATGCAGCATAAAGGCTAGATCAAAGTCTGCAATTGACCATCGTTCGGTGAGCCACAACTCTTCAACTAAAATTTCTGTGATTGCCAGTAAGCGCTGAATATCCTGCATGGTTTCAGCCGATGCGATTAAAGGCCTTTTAGGTGGAACAAAGATCGAAGTTGAGGGCATATCCTGCCGGATAGAGGAAAAATCAGTTTTAATCAAAGCCTGAACGGCGCGACATTTTGCTCTGGCTTTCATCTCTGCAGGATATAAAGCAGGATAATCCGGTGCCGGAAAAGCATCTTCCAGGTATTCAGTAATCGCCCACGATTCAAATAAATGAAAATCATCAATGATCAGACAAGGAACTTTGCCACTCGGACAAATTTTACGATAAGCCAAAGATTGCTGTTCCAGCAGATCCAGATCGATCATTTTTTCCTGAAAGTTGAGTCCTTTCTCTTTTAGAGCCACATAAACCGACATGGCATAAGGACTGATACGTTTTTTATCGACATATAAGCAGATATTGTGCATTTCTTATCCTGCCTCTTATGATTATCCACTGCTTTCTACTCTAACGCCTTTTTTATAGAAAAGGAAAATATCGCTGCATATTGATACAAAGCGGAGTTATAGTCTTACATAGGATTGCCGATTCGGATGAATCACCTACCTAAGGCTAAATCACCGGATTAAAAAGACTTCTAATTTTTTGCAGAATAACGTTAAATAAATATTTTCCATTTAGACCTGACTGCTATGCTGAACCTTGATCACTTCCCCGATACCGTATATGCCATTCAACATCTGGCTTTTGAAGACCTAGGTGCCTGGGAAGATGTATTTTATCAGTTGGGATTACGTGTTCGCTATTTTGAAGCCGGTATTGATGACCTGCGTAAAGCGTATGAATATAAAGGTCTGACAATTATTTTAGGGGGTCCAATTGGTGTTTATGAAACGGAGGACTACCCTTTCTTACAACAAGAAATAGACTTACTTAAAGTGCGTTTAGAAAAGAATTTACCCACTTTAGGTATTTGTCTGGGTGCTCAACTCATGGCTCATGCACTCGGTGCTAAAGTCTATGCAGGACATAGCAAAGAAATTGGCTGGTCTAAACTTAGTCTTCCAGCCACTGAGAATAATCCACTACAAGCCTTGGAAAATATTGAAGTGCTACATTGGCATGGCGATACTTTTGATCTGCCTAAACAGGCTGAATTATTAGCCAGTTCCAATCTCTATCCAAATCAGGCTTTCCGGATAGGATCAAATATTCTGGCTCTGCAATTTCATCCTGAAGTCGCTGGCGATAGCTTGGAAAAATGGCTAGTTGGTCATACCTCTGAATTACGTCAAGCTAAAATTAATATCCCAGTTCTTCGGGCAGCCAATCTTCAATTTGCGCCTGCACTGGAAAGCACTTCTAAATCTGTCCTAGAGCAATATCTGACTCAGTTAAAACTAGTATCTTGATCAAAGGTACTGGATAAATATTTATGATTAAAAGTTTGCAAAATAGATTAATGGAATCATAGCTAAGATTTTTTAGTTTCAGATAAATGCCAATTCTGATTCATAACTCATCTATTGGCCCAAGAAAAAAGCACCTTTATAAAGGTGCTTTTTTCTTTTTATGCAGAATGGAAATAAATCTTATTTCTTTGCAGGTTCTGCCGGAATGGTCGCTTCAGTGGTGATCTGAACAGTAATCTTGTCACTCACATGCGGAACATTCGCGCCTAAGCCGAATGCAGAACGGTCAAATGATGTTGTGGCATTAAAACCAATTGCCGGAACTTTTGCCATCGGATGTTCACCCTGTTTATTTAACACCGCATCCAGTACCACAGGTTTAGTGACATCTTTCACGGTTAAGTTGCCGGTGATTTTATATTTGTTTTTGCCTAAAGCCTGAACTTTAGTACTTTTAAAAGTAATATTCGGATATTTGGCAACATCAAAAAATTCTGCTGTCTTAATATGGTCATCCAGTGCTTTCACATTCGTATTAATGCTTGCAACCGGGATGTTCACATTGACCGAAGAATTCGCAGGTTTTTCATTATCAACATTAATGGTGCCTTGGATGTCACTGAAGTTTGCAGATGGCGTAGAAAACCCAAAATGGTTCCAGCTAAATACCGTCGCAGTATGACTCGGATCAATTGTATAAGTCACCGGTTTTGCAAAGCTAAAAGTTGCAATAGATGCGGCTACCAAGCCTAAAGTTAATGTTTTCAAATTCATGTTGTTATCTCTCGTCTGAATTAACTTCAGTTTATAGAATCTTGAACCGTTTACATCCCTAAAGATAAAACGTTTTGTTGCAACTATGAAACGATAAAATTGTAAATTCTCGTGTAAATCTAAGCATTTAAGACATACGATACTGGATAAATCCGGTTTTTTTGGCCACTTTATCATAGAGCAATCTGGCTTTATGGTTCGATTCATGGGTCAGCCAGTACACCCGATCACAATTACGCTGCTTTGCTACATCATAGATATGCTGAATCAGTACACGTGCTACGCCCTGCCCGCGATAATCCGGATGAACAAATAAATCCTGCAAATAGGCATAAGGACGCATGGTCCAGCTACTGTTATGTTCGATGACATGCACAATCCCAACGACCTTTCCATCTATCAGCGCCGCAAAACCGTACATTGAATCTAGCTCATAATTGGTTAATTTATCCCAGGTATTTTTACTTACCTCATCCGAAATTTGGGTCTGATAAAAGCGTTGATAGTCTTGCCATAAAAATAGCCATTCGGGCTGTGATATTTGCTCTAGAGATTTGATCTGGATCTGGGATGATATTTCCATATTGAGTAACTTCTTTGGTTTATGTCTTTAATTATCTTTAAGTCAATTATTTACGATATGAGTCATTAGGTTTTTATGATGGCACGAACTTAGATTTATCTCATCTAATGTTCATAAGCAACTGTCAGAGGAAATCATCCGACATAAAAAAAGCCCCATTCAGGGACTTTTAGTATTTTCTGTTAAAGTTTTTCAACCAGAATACGATCCACCTGTTTCAAACCAGAATGCTTTTCATGGTTCTTACGACGTACTTTAATGATTTTTTCTTCAGCCATTTCCTGAAGTAATAGCTCAACCGCAACCATTGCTTCAAGGGGTAGATCCTGCCCGATCCATTTCTGCTCGCCTGCATCCATTAAAGTAATTTCATCACTAATTTGTTCATACAAGCTCATGTTTATCTCACTCTTTCATTTCAATTATGGGAGAACACTTTTTAGCGGTTGCCACATGAAAACAAGGCTAGAAAGCGGAAAAACAAAAGACGCCCCAAAACTGGGGCGCCCTTAAAAAACGACTTAATCAGTTGATTAAGCAGTAATCTCTTTTACAGCTGTTACAACAGCTTCAGTTGTAATGCCGAAGTGTTTAAACAGGTCTTTAGCAGGTGCAGATTCGCCATAAGTGGTCATGCCGATCACACGACCATCCAGACCTACAAATTTCCACCAGTAATCTACATGTGCAGCTTCAACCGCTACACGTGCACGAATATTTGAAGGAAGAACCGCTTCACGATACGCAGCATCCTGTTTCACGAACTCTTCAGCACATGGCATAGATACAACACGTACACCTTCGAGTTGTGCATAAGCTTCCATTGCAAGAGAAACTTCAGAACCAGTCGCAATGATGATCGCTTTCAATTCGCCTTTTTCTTCAGCCAGAACATAACCACCTTTCGCTACATTCTCAATTTGTGCTTGAGTACGCGTTTGGAATGGCAGGTTTTGACGAGAGAAGATTAACGCTGTTGGGCCTTCTGAACGCATCAAAGCAGATTTCCAGGAAATCGCTGCTTCAACAGTGTCGCATGGACGCCATGTATTCAGGTTTGGTGTACCACGTAAAGATGCGATTTGTTCAATTGGCTGGTGTGTAGGACCATCTTCACCCAGACCGATTGAATCGTGAGTATATACATGGATCACACGTTGTTTCATCAGTGCAGACATACGTACTGCATTACGTGCATATTCCATAAACATCAGGAATGTTGCTACATAAGGAATGAAACCGCCATGCAGTGCAACACCGTTGGCAATCGCAGTCATACCAAATTCACGTACACCGTAGTGAACATAGTTACCTGCTGGATTGTCCTGTACGCCTTGCGCGCCTTTCCAAAGTGTCAGGTTAGAACCTGCAAGGTCAGCAGAACCACCTAGTACTTCTGGTAGTGAAGGCACAAGGGCTTGTAACGTATTTTGGCTCGCTTTACGTGTAGCAATGGTTTCTTCTTTTACATTTACTTCAGCGATATAAGCATCCGCTTTTGCAACAAAGTCAGCTGGAAGATCACCAGAAAGACGACGTTTTAATTCAGCTGCTTCAGTTGGATATTTTGCTGCATAAGCGGCAAAAGTTTCATTCCATGCTGCTTCAGCTTGTGAACCTTTATCTTTGGCATCCCAAGCTGCGTATACATCCTCAGGAATGACAAACGCTTCATCTGACCAACCCAAAGCTTCACGAGTCAATACGATTTCGTCATTACCTAAAGGAGCACCGTGACAGTCTTCTTTACCCTGTTTGTTTGGTGAACCTAAACCAATCACTGTTTTACACATGATGATGGTTGGTTTGTTCGCTTCAGCTTTTGCTTCAACAGTGGCTTGACGGATTGCATCAGCATCATGACCGTCAACTTTGATCACTTGCCAGCCATAAGACTTGAAGCGTTGTTCTGTATCGTCAGAGAACCAACCTTCAACTTCACCGTCAATCGAAATACCGTTGTCATCATAGTAAGCAATCAGCTTACCCAGACCTAAAGTACCTGCCAAAGAACATGCTTCGTGAGAAACACCTTCCATCAAGCAACCATCGCCCAGGAAGCAGTAAGTGTAGTGATCTACAACTTTGATATCTTCCTTGTTGAATTGCGCTGCTAAAGTTTTTTCAGCCAGTGCAAAACCAACAGCATTTGCGATACCTTGGCCTAAAGGACCAGTGGTTGTTTCAATACCCGGTGCATAGCCCAATTCTGGGTGACCTGGAGTTTTAGAATGAAGTTGACGGAATGCTTTAAGATCTTCAATTGAAAGATCATAGCCCGTTAAATGAAGAAGTGCGTATTGAAGCATAGAGCCATGGCCATTCGACAATACGAAACGGTCACGGTTAGCCCAATTCGGATTTGTTGGGTTATGGTTTAAGAATTCGCGCCAAACCACATCAGCGATATCTGCCATCCCCATTGGAGCACCTGGATGTCCTGAGTTTGCTTTTTGCACAGCATCCATTGCCAATACACGAATTGCGTTTGCAATACGACGTTCATTAAGCGGGGTTGTCATAAATCAGCGTCCAAATAAATTCAGAAGAAATAGGAAATGATGAAAAGACTTTCAAAACTGCCGTCTATTGTCTTAAAAAAACAGCGAGGGGTAAAGACTAGCCTACAATATTTATCAATTTATTGATCTTGTATTTACCTATCGGATAAATATTCTGCACTTTTAAGGTGCATTGATTGACTAGAGTCTAAGTTAAATTCTAATAAGATGATAAATCTGGGATTATTCTTAACTATTTTTTATAAATTAAACTTTTACAATATGTTGAATTCCTCTTCAGGATACCTCCAGCTAGGAGTCAAAACAGAAGATCCAGACTTAAATAAGTGATCTTTTTCCAGTCCATAAAAATGCATATGTGAATATCTAATGTCTGCCCAAGATCATCAGACATGAAAAGATAAAGGTTGAAGTTCAATCAGGCTAGTCGATACCACGAAAATCATTGTCCTCGACACTCTTTAGGTAAATAACGCTGACTGATATCGCTCGAAGAACAACTGCCGCCATAGACATCAAAGGCGATGGATTTGCCACGGATTGCCGTATCTATCCCATCCTGCCGTAGCTTAAATTCAATCCGGCAAGCTGCATTGATCACGACTTTTTCAATATATTGGGTTCCGCTGCCAATTTGACGGCCTGCATCACAGTGACCATCAGAGGCAATAAATTGAGTTCGATAGCTACCCGCTTGCTCAAAAACCTCCGCTAGTTGGCTTCGCACTACATAACTGTGATAACTCATGCCAGCTACTGTCGCCAGAATGGCAATAATTGTGAGTACAATCATGACTTCAATCAAGGTAAACGCCTTTTGATACATGCTTTTCCATCTCCGTACAGTCTTTTAAACAAGTCCATACCAAAAGATTTCGCCACTTCCTGACAGGCGGTTTCTGAAGACTTGAAACTACTATGCAGAATCGGACTATTTGCAGCAAGGCTGTCTGTCGTACGATCAATACCCCCTTCTTAATTTATTAATAGAATGATCACTTTCCTTGATATTTTAGGCACTTTAATTTTTATATTTTTCTTAGTATTTAGTTATGCAAATTTGTTTAGAAATATCACTGCTTAATAAGCGTCCTTTATCAATTCACAGACTATTTATTAAGTTTATTAAATGAATCCGCCCTGCTGTTTAATTAGGCATATCAGTTTTTTTAATTCCAATAATCAAATAAAAGCACAATAATTTGAAACAATTTCGTGCAATTTTGTCGAGTTGCGCTAGTCCTAGAGCACAAGTCGATGTAACATATCGGGTCTTTAAATTTAACTGTGATAGGACTATGCGCGAGTACGCTGTATTTACTTCGGAATCTGTAAGCGAAGGCCATCCAGATAAAATGGCTGACCAAATCAGTGATGCTATCTTGGATGCAATCTTAAAAGAAGACCCATACGCACGGGTTGCTTGTGAAACGCTTGTAAAAACAGGTGCGGTTGTACTTGCCGGTGAAATCACAACAACTGCGAACATCGATTTTGAAGCGGTTGTCCGCCATACCGTTAACAGTATTGGTTATCATCATTCTGACCTTGGCTTTGATGGTTCGACTTGTGCGATCATCAACATGATCGGTAAGCAGTCTCCTGAAATTGCTCAGGGTGTAGACCGTCAGAAACCTGAAGATCAAGGTGCCGGTGACCAAGGCTTGATGTTTGGTTATGCCAGCCGTGAAACTGATGTACTCATGCCTGCGCCAATTTCTTATGCGCACCGTTTAATGGAAAAACAGGCTGAATTACGCCGTAACGGTACATTGCCTTGGTTACGTCCAGATGCAAAAAGCCAGGTGACTTTCGCTTATGAAAATGGCGTACCTGTTCGTCTAGATGCTGTTGTGCTTTCAACTCAACACGATCCTGAAATTTCACAAGCTCATTTAAAAGAAGCTGTGATTGAAGAAATCGTGAAAAAAATCATTCCTGCCGACATGTTCCATGCAGACACCAAATTCCACATCAATCCGACCGGGATGTTTGTGATCGGTGGTCCTGTAGGTGACTGTGGTCTGACTGGCCGTAAAATCATTGTAGATACTTACGGCGGTATGGCACGTCACGGCGGTGGTGCATTCTCTGGTAAAGATCCATCAAAAGTTGACCGTTCTGCTGCTTATGCAGGCCGTTATGTTGCGAAAAACATTGTCGCTGCGGGTCTTGCTGATAAATGTGAAATTCAGGTGTCTTATGCAATTGGTGTTGCCGAGCCAACTTCAATTTCAATCAATACCTTCAATACAGGCAAAGTGTCGGATGAATTGATCGTTCAATTGGTTCGTGAGCACTTTGACCTGCGTCCATATGGTATTACCCGTATGTTGAACCTGATCCAGCCAATGTATAAACAGACTGCGGCTTATGGTCACTTTGGTCGTGAAGGTTCAGATACTGCATTTACTTGGGAAAAAACTGACAAAGTCGAAGCACTTAAAGCATCTGCTGGTCTATAAGTTTTCAAGTTTTAAAAGCTCGCTTTATGCGGGCTTTTTTTATGGCTTCTACTTTTAGCCTGACAAAAATTGAGCTGGAAATAGTTGTGTTTTGTTACATCTAAAACTCATATTAAAACGGATAAACTTATTTTTTATAAGCAGTGAGAAGCAATCCATATAAGGGTTGTAAGAAAATACATTCAAATAATCAGACAATTTATATCTAGCAAAAATTGTATAAGCCTTTATAAAAATTACATTTAGCGAACAAATTCTGATCTAATTATTAGCATAAATTCAAATAAATACTCGCTAGACTGTTTTCGACCTTACAACTACAAAGGATATGACACGATGAATAAATTACTTGTTGCTTTGGGTTTAGTTGCTACCGTAACACTGGTGGGTTGTAGTAAAGAAAAACAGCCTGAGACTGGCGCGACTACAGGTGAGCATTTAGAAAATGCTGCTACTCAAGCCGGCCATGATATGGAAGATGCCACTCATGAGGCTTCTCAGGAAACTGACCAAGCCATGGATAATGCGGCTGCAAATGCTTCCCGTGCCGCTGATGAAGCCGCCGCTGCGACTTCTCGAGCAGCAGATGCAACTGCTGAAGCCGCTAAAAACGCGACTGCTGCAACTGCCGGTGCTATTGAAGAAGGCGCAGGCAAAGTACGTGAGAAAGCTGAAAATTAATTTTTAAAGCTTTCAATCTTTAAAAGCCTGCTTTGCAGGCTTTTAAACTTTTTATACGTTTCACTATTAGACGGGTGATTGTTCTAATTAAAATGATATCTTCTGAAATAATCACGACCTTATATCATTTAAAGTCATAATTATTATCAGTTATCAGGATATTTAATTGGCTCTTAGAAATTCTAGATCAGCCCATTTTAGTGAGAAATTGCGTAATATACGCGACTTTATTTTTAAAACTTGATCTCCCATGTTTGTTATTGCTGCGTCTTCCCAGCGATCGAATCTCTCGGTCTGGGTGGCTTTTATTTTACTTGTATTAGGAACTGTCGGTGCCTATCACATCGTGGGCCTGAACCAGGCTCTATTATTTCTGGTGGGTGGTGCACTGGGTATGACCTTGTATCATGCCTCGTTTGGTTTCACCTCCAGCTGGCGCGTCTTTATTAAAGAACGTCGTGGTCGTGGCTTACGTGCCCAAATGATCATGCTGGGTCTTGCTGTATTGCTATTTTTTCCTGCTTTAGGCGCAGGTGAACTGTTCGGTAATCCAGTTCAAGGCTTTGTCAGTCCGGTTTCGCTTTCTGTGGTAATCGGGGCATTTATTTTCGGGATTGGCATGCAGCTCGGTGGCGGTTGTGCATCAGGCACACTTTATACCGTTGGTGGTGGTAGTGCCCGTATGCTGGTAACCCTGTTCTTCTTCTGTGCCGGCTCACTGATTGCGACTTCGCATATTGACTGGTGGTTTAACCTGCCTCATTTCGCACCTATCTCCATTGTAGAAAGTTTTGGTGTCATTCCTGCACTTGTTTTGAGCTTTGTCATTTTTGCTGTTATTGCTACTGCAACTATCTTTTTTGAAAAGAAACGTCATGGCAATTTAGAAGTTGAACCTCAAAGCCAGCATCAGGGCTGGAAACGCTTTTTGCGTGGTCCATGGCCATTAATCTGGGGTGGAATCATTTTAACCCTGCTTAACTTTGCTACTTTGGCGCTGGCTGGTCGTCCATGGGGGGTTACTTCTGCCCTTGCTGTCTGGGCCGCGAAATCTGCAAGTTTTGTTGGAATTGATGTAGCCTCTTGGGCGTATTGGCAGCAACCAGCCAATGCCAAAGCCTTATCTGAATCGCTCTGGTTCGATATTACGTCTATGATGAACTTTGGCATCATGCTTGGTGCATTATTGGCTGCCAGTCTGGCAGGTAAATTTGCTCCGAACTTCAATATTCCAAAACGTTCATTGGTTGCTGCGGTTATTGGCGGTTTGATGCTTGGCTACGGCGCTCGTCTGGCTTATGGCTGTAATATTGGTGCCTATTTTAGTGGTATTGCTTCTGGCAGTGTACATGGCTGGTTATGGCTGGTCTTCGCATTCATTGGAAATGGGCTTGGGGTAAAACTTCGTCCAATTTTCTTCCCCGGTGAGAAACCTCAACCAGAAAAACTGACTGGTTGCTAAATAAAAAAGCCCATCTTTGTGATGGGCTTTTTTATAGCTTAATACTTACAACGCAGCTTTTAAGTTACAGCCATAATTCATGGTCTGTTGAACTTGGCGATAAGTCGTATAACGATCCAGAATAAAAGTATAGAACTGATCGCTAGATGCAAAATTGGATTTCAGGTCTTCATTCTCGGCTTTAGGTAACTGGATCTTGTCGATCAGATTCAGATTATAATGTCCCAAGCGATACATCTCGGCAAAATAGCCATTCATCATGTCACAATAGGCGACTTTACTGGATTTTAGCGCAGTCCGGCTGACAGGATGCTGATTCAAGGTTTGCAGGTTATTCACATCCAAAGGCAGCTGATGAGAAAAGGCAATACTTTCTACTTTTTTAAATTGCTGAAAGTCTTGTGCCAACTTACTGTTTAGATCATCAAAACGTTGCTGTAATTCCTGTGCACTTTTAACCTGATATTTACCTGGATCTACTGCTACTTTCTGTTGCTCTGCTGAACATGCGGCCAATCCAGTTACCATAGCTAATGATGCCAGCCATACCTTCATATCTATACACTCGATCTAAATATTAGCTGTCATTATGCCTTAAACCTGGGCGAAGATTTTATTTAAAGTACTTTCTCATTCATATAACGCCAGTAGCGCTTAGGTACATATTGGATATGCAGTTTCATATTTTGTCGTGCCTGAATATTCACGCTTTTAAAATAATCTTTCCAAAGCTGATCATAGAGTACTTCTTCATCATCCAGTTCAATACTAAAAGACTGACTATGTCCAATCCGGATTTGTGGATCAACTATTTCTGCATTCATTTCTATCTGATGTACATCATCTAAATCGTAATAGATGCCGTACTGGCGCTGCTCATCATAAATTAGCCAACGCTGGTCTTGGTAACGTTCCTTAAAATGTCGGGAAATAATCGGCAGTACATTAAAATCCGGTTTGACCAGACTGAGAAACAATCCATCTTTGGCCTTTTTGAAGCGGACAAAAGCTTCCATACGATGCTTTTCACGCCCGACCTGTTTGCACCATTGTGACATTCCAATGACTGCATGATGGCCATAATCTTTATCAACCGGCCACTGGTTTTGAAATACATAGACCGCAAAATCAAACAGATTCTGAAACGCCTGTTCTTTTTCAGAAAGAAAGGCATAATAAAAGGCTTTTAAACTGCTGTATGATACTTTCTGTTTTAAGCCTTGCCAGACCCGCTGTCCCTGACTTTCATTCGAGGCCACATGAATAAAATCATCGAATAAGCCATTTTGTGCCTGCGGATTGGCAGTCACTTTGACATCAAACTCTTTAAATTCAAAAGCCCGAAATAGACAGCTTAATAAACCGGTCATGGTGCCATCAAAACAGTAGTGTGCCATCAGAAACCAAATCCCAGTTGAGGTGACAGTTGCTGCTGATATTTGGACTGACCCGCTTGTAAAATCTGCTGGCGAATCTGCTGGGATTGCTGCTCCTTTTTAAATTTCGGTGTATCTGCACAGCGAATAAAATGCTGCGCCCGGTTATACGCCACGCCCATCCGTTTTAGTTGATCGATATGAATCTGACCAAAACGGCGTGCCTGTACAATCTTTTTGGCAGAACGTACTCCAATGCCAGGCACGCGTAATATTATCTTGTAGTCGGCTCGGTTAATATCAACCGGGAAGGCCTCCGGATGGCGTAAAGCCCAGCTCAGTTTTGGATCAATATCCAGATCCAGATTTGGATGCTGGTCATCCACAATTTCATCTGCTTCAAAACCATAAAAGCGCATCAGCCAGTCAGACTGATATAGACGATTTTCTCTTAATAAGGGTGGCGCTGAGCCGATTGCAGGTAAGGCTTTTTCTTCGGGATTAATCGGAATATAGCCAGAAAAATACACGCGTTTCAGCTTAAATTCCTTGTAGTGCCGATCAGCCATCAAAATAATATCTTTGTCCGTTTCACTATGCGCACCGACCACCATTTGCGTGGTCTGTCCTGCGGGAACAAATTTGGGAACGGATTTGATGATCTTACGTTCATCTTTCAACTGGATTAAGCGATCCCGTACAATTCCCAGATCTTTTTGCACTTCTGTATGGGTTTTCTCTGGAGCAAACTTTTGCAAGCCTGCTTCGGTTGGCATTTCCAGGTTGATACTCATCCGGTCGACATATAAACCCGCTTCAGTAATGATCTCCTGCGATGCTCCGGGAATGGTTTTGAGATGAATATAACCATTAAAATTTTCTTCAAGACGCAGCTTTTTCACCACCTGCAACATCCGCTCCATGGTGTAATCTGCTGATTTAAAAATTCCCGAACTTAAAAACAGCCCTTCAATATAATTACGGCGATAAAAATTCATGGTCAGATCGACCACTTCCTGCACGGTAAATGCAGCACGTTTTACGTCATTGGAACGACGAGAGACACAATAGGCACAGTCAAAAATGCAGACATTTGAAAACAGTATTTTCAGTAATGAGACACAGCGACCATCTTCGGTATAGCTATGACAGATTCCATTTCCGGTATTGCCCAAGCCTTTGTCTTTATTTTTACGGTTACTGCCACTCGATGAACAGGACACATCATATTTGGCAGCATCAGCTAAAATTTGTAGTTTTTCTCGGATACGATCAGACATGATTTCAGCAAGTTGTTGGCTAAAAACCTATTATAAATTTTCCCCGTTATGCACTATAGCTTTCCTGTCTTTATAGCGACATCTCATGTCGTAAGAAATGTAATTGAACCGTTATCCATACAGCATTATTTCAAAATAAAATAACCAATATGATTTGCTTAATTCTGCGGCTATAGGCAAAGTAGATAGAGTAACAGGGAGCAAATCTATGTCTTTATTAGAAAAACTCGGAATAAAACATCCTATTTTTTTGGCCCCTATGGCAGGCGTTTCGACACCTGAACTGGCAGCGGAAGTTTCAAATCAAGGTGGTCTGGGTTCGCTGGGCTTGGGAGCCAGCAGCGTAGAGTCTGCGCGCCAGCAGATTTTAAAAACTCAGGAACTTACAGATTGTCCGTTTCAGGTTAACTTTTTCTGTCATGACAGTCAGCCTCTTGATGAAAACGTAGCCCAAGCCTGGATTAACCAGTTTAAAGATAAATTTGCTGAATACGGAATTAATCCACCCACTCAATTACACTGTATTTACCCAAGTTTTAAAGACAATGATGATTTCTTGAATCTGGTTCTTGAAACCAGACCATGTGCGGTCAGCTTTCATTTTGGTATTCCTCTTCCGCACCAGATTCAGGCTCTAAAAGATGCCGGTATTCTGACGATGGTATCTGCCACCAATTTTGCTGAGGCGAAAGCCATTCAAGAGGCAGGGATTGATATCATCATTGCTCAAGGTATTGAGGCTGGAGGTCACCGGGGTATCTTTAGCACCAAGTTTGATGCCTCAGTCAAAACCTCTAATCTGGTCAAGTTAATAAAACAGCATTTTTCATTGCCAGTGGTTGCTGCAGGCGGAATCATGAATGGTGAACAAGCACGTCAGATGATGGACTTCGGCGCTGAAGCAGTACAATTAGGCACGGCATTTGTTCAGTGTAAATCTTCCAATGCCAATGACGCCTATCGTAAAGCGCTACTGTCCAAGCCGCTGACTCAAGTTAGTGCCAGCATTTCCGGCCGTCCAGCGCGTGGCATCATTAATCACTGGCATATAGACATCGACACTCCTGATCGTCTGGATGTACCTGCCTATCCATATACTTATGATCTGGCCAAGCAGTTACATGCAGCAGCGTCCAAACATGGTGATCAGGGTTATGGCGCGTTTTGGGCTGGTTCGAATGTGGCGCAAATTCGTGAGATGGAAGCTTCTGATTTAATTAATCAGTTAGTGCTGGAAATGAAACAGAAATAAAAAAAATTTATTTTTAAAATAAAAAACCTCTCCACGGAGATAATGCCAGTCAGTTAAGCAGACATTAGAAAAATGTAGTAAAAATGAGTGTATGCCAATACGCTCATTTTTTTATGACTTTATCTGAAAATTTAGATTGTACTCTTCAACATTCTCTACCTTCACTT
>NZ_VPDQ01000045.1:0-13382 GCF_013417535.1 Acinetobacter sp. YH12241
GAAAGTTGGGTGTATTTCTTCATTGTGTGCTTTCCAATTGCGAGTTGAAAAAGTCTAATGATTCTATGAATACACCTAACTTTTTCAACTAATTACAAATGTGTTGCACTTGGGATTTGAATCTGCGATATAAAAAATTTAACATAAAATCTCATATACGAAATTCGGGTGTTAGAACCCATTCAAAGTGTACTCATCAGTACACTTTGAAATTTTGATATAAAAAATTTAACATAAAATCTCTTATGCGAAATCAGGTTGATCTAAAGTTCTTTATTGCCTTGATCACATGATCCCCTAATTGCTGAGTATTTTTAGGATTTCCGGCTGAATTATTTAAAGAGACATTTAAAGGGAGGGCTATCTGCCTCAAAATTTCTTTAGCTGATGGTTGTTTTTCACCATCCTTATAAACTTCAATTTTTGCATTTTCATATTGTTTTATCTCATATCCATCATAAAAAATATTATTTAAAATCAATAGCTCATGATTATTTTCAACTTTCAGTTCTGTTTCAGTAGGAATATTTAACCCTATATTTATTTTTGAATTAGCTAAAAATATTTTGTTATAAATACCTAAAATATATTTCCCTTTGTATTCTCGTGACTTAGCCTGAAACTGCTCCATATTTAAGTCATAGACTACTTCAATACAGAGGTCCTCTGGGTTAATTCTTAAAACAATAATTCTGTCCACTAACTCAATCGTTTTAAGATTAAAATCGACATGACTTGCTGTAGTAACAGTCTTAACAGAAATTCTTTGTCCAGTACTGGAAACTACATCATAACCTCTCTGATTAACTGAATCAGCTAATTGCCCTAAGGTCATCATAGCTACATAAAGTTCCCCAATTCTTCCTGTTAGATGCCTTAATTCTGCAATAGGCATTCCCCAAGAGAGTTCTTTTTCAAACCATTCAATAGATTCACCTAAAGACTTAATAATATCGAATTGGCTCAATGCCATGATTGATTTCCTATTACTTATAAATTAAAGAGCTTACGATCACGTTCATCAGTCAAATACTTGTCCATCTGTGCAATCAATTTTGCCCGGGCCTGTTCATCTTCTTCGGTGATTTTTAGCATACAAGATCCGATTAGAATTTTGCGTCTAGTATCATCTTTACGAGCCTGTTCTTTCTCTTTAGCACGTTCTCTTGCTAGTGCTGCCTGTCTTTGAGCCTTTAACTGTTTTAGCTTTTCTTCCTGTGCCTTAATCTTGCTGTCTAGTGTTTCAGTAATACTCATTAATCCAATACCATCATCCTGGGAAACCATCCCTAACATAAGCGCACTTGAATATGCATTCAAGGTGCTATATGTATAGTAATGTTTTCCTCGAAGAGCGCACTTATGCAAACTTCGTTTGCAAGTCCGATTGGGGGAACCCCAATACCCCAACAACCGTATCCACGGTTGTATTTCACTACGTGAAAATTTAAAAGCGAAAAATAGGCATGGCGATTTACCACTTTTCAGTCAAAACAGTAGCACGATCCGCAGGGCGTTCCGCCACTGCTGCAATCGCCTATCGGGCCGGTGAAAAGATCTATTGTGAACGTGAAGGCCGGGAACATGATTACAGCCGAAAAACTGGCGTGGAATATAAAGAGATTTATTTACCCAAAGACGCACCAGAGCATTTAAAAAACCGGGAAAGACTCTGGAATGAAGTAGAACAGCGAGAAACACGAAAAAACTCGACTGTAGCCAGGGAATTTGAAATTGCCTTTCCAAGTGAACTGAACCAGGAACAACGTCTGGCCATGCTCGAAGAATTATGTGCCAGCATCGTGGACAGACATCAGGTAGCAGTCGATGCCTGTATTCATGCACCGCATACCGGATCCGGCAGTGATGAGCGCAATTATCACGCCCATATCCTAATGAGCACACGTAAACTTACGCCAGAAGGTTTTACAGAGAAAACCCGGGAACTCGATCAGAAACACAGTGGAGAAATCGATCACTGGCGTGAACACTTTGCCGATATCTGCAATATGCACCTGGATCTGGCTGGATACACCGCCCGAGTCGACCACCGCAGCTACAAAGACCAGGAGAATGGTTTAGAAGCCACGCTGCACGAAGGGCCGAAAGTCACCGAACTGCGCCGAAAAGGGATTGAGACCGAAATCAGCCGAAGCAATGACGAAATCAAACAGAGAAATCAGGCTCAGTTGCAATACGGCAAAAATATGGATCTGCTGATTGCTGAAAATGAGATCAAACTCAATACACTAAAAACTGAACAGCAGATCCAAATCAAAAATAGTGCTAAAACGCCACCAATTGACGAAAAAGCCCTGTTTGAAGAAAAACAGAGGGAAACCCTTGGCAAAGTGCTAAATCGCGAAATCAGCGCAAAAGACGCGAATCTAGACCTAGAATTTATGCAGGATGTTTTTAAAAAGGCCGAAAACACCTTGGGCAAGATGCAAAAACATGAAAACGAGTTCAATCAGCAGCTTGCCCAGGACATCGTGAAGAGTCGACTCAAGCAAAGTCATGACAGATTGCAAAGCCTGGTCGATCAACACAACGAATTAACCCAGAACAAACCCTTACTGTTTGGAAAAAAAGCCTGGGAAGCCCAACGTGACGAGATTTATCAGGAACACAAAAAGCTGAAAGGTCAGCATGAACACCAGAAAAAACATGGTGTGAAGGATTTATTGGAAAATGAAAAGTTCAAAGAACATGCCTGGAAGCAGTACCAACAACAACATCCGGCCAAAGCCAAGCAATACCAAACTCTATACTCAACCTATCAAGTTATTAAGAAATGTGTGAATGAGATCAAAGCAGAACAACAGATGAAACTCAGACAAGAACAACAGCTCAAAGCACAGCAACATGCGCCTAAAATGAAATCTCGTGGCATGAGTCGATAAACAGAGCGAGTGTCTACGAGCGAACTGAGAAAATTTGCTCTTTCCTTTCCCTGATTACAAGCTCCCTATCCATTAATCACCTACCCTACAGAGCATCCCGCATGGGTGCGAACTTTCCAAGTTTGATCCCTAAACCGAGCGTAGCGAGAAAAAAAGCTCATGAGCGAAGCGAATTCCGAGCTGCTTTTGCTTTTTCTAAAAGTCACGAAAATATGAACCAAAAATTGCCCCGACGAATCGAGCGAAAGCGAGATTCAATAGAGTTTGAGCGAAGCGAAAACCAAGGGCAATTTTTCATGAAATATGCTTTTAATTATTTTTAAGCTTTTAAATGCTTTTAGATAGCCTGTAAACCTGAATTTATAAGGCTTTGAGAGATTATAAAACGAGGTTTACCTTGCATTAAAACGAGGTTTACCTTGCATTAAAACGAGGTTTACCTTGCATTAAAACGAGGTTTACCTTGCATTAAGCGAGTTGATAATATAACCTCGTCTTATTGACTTAAAAATATAAATTTTTCATATGAAAACCGAACTAATTGTCAAAGATAACGCTTTAATTAATGCTAGTTATAACCTTGATCTAGTAGAACAACGATTAATTCTTTTAGCTATCGTTGAAGCCAGGGAATCAGGTAAAGGGATAAATGCTAATGATCCATTAACAGTTCATGCTGAAAGTTATATCAATCAATTTGGTGTACATCGAAATACTGCTTATCAAGCCTTAAAAGATGCTTGCGATGACCTATTTGCAAGACAATTCAGTTATCAAAGTCTTAGTGAAAAAGGTAATGTCATTAATCACAAGTCAAGATGGGTAAGCGAGGTTGCTTATATTGATAATGAGGCTGTCGTTAGACTTATTTTTGCTCCAGCTATTGTGCCTTTAATAACTCGATTAGAAGAACAATTTACAAAGTATGAGATACAGCAAATAAGCAATTTAACGAGTGCTTATGCTGTTCGCTTATATGAAATATTGATTGCGTGGCGTAGTACCGGAAAAACGCCTCTTATAACTATCTACGATTTCAGACAAAAAATAGGTGTACTCGAGACTGAATACAAAAGGATGTACGATTTTAAGAAATATGTTTTAGATATTGCATTAAAGCAAGTAAATGAACATACCGATATTAATGTCAAAGTTGAACAACATAAAACCGGCAGATCCATTACGGGCTTTTCATTTAGCTTCAAACAGAAAAAGTCAGCAACAAATACAGCCAATGACATTAGTCAGGACAAAGAGCTAAAAATCAATTTGACTGATGCACAACGATATTTATTTGCTAGTAAATTATCAGAACTTCCTGAGATGGCTAAACTTTCACAAGGTAATGAAAGCTATGAACAGTTTGCTGCTCGGATTGTAACCATGCTGCAAGAGCCAAATAAATTAAAAGAATTTATGCCATTACTTCGAAAAGTCGGCTTTCAATGAATGATGTCAATTGACATAGTAAAGTTAACAATCAACTATTAACACTATTTGAAAACTGGTTTACATAATGAAAAAACTGTCAGTTTCAGAACTAGCGAAATTATATGGATATTCAAGACAAGCTGTATATGCCCATATAAAGAAAGGAAATTTATCAAAAGGATCGGATGGATTAATTGACTTTTCAGAAGCCTTGAGAGTTTTTGGGGAACCACAAAAAAGCAATTCTAGTGTCAACCAAAGTCAATCAACTAGTAGGCATAACTTAACAGAAGTTGACTTGCTAAAACGTCAAGTTGACATGCTGGAAAAACAATTAAATCAGGCAATACAGAGAGAAAATCAATCATTAGAACGTGAATCGTTTTATCAAGAACAGATTGAGGCCATGCAGCGCTTACTGGAAGCTCCAAAAGCCAATATGACTACGTTTACCGATCATGAATCTGAACAGGATATAGCAACAGATTCTCGGCCACAGACTGAATCGAACTATGACGGATTGACTACTCCAGAGAACAAACGCATCCCTGTTCCAGAACATATTGAGCCTACACCTAAAAAGAGGGGCTTCCTGAGTCGTTTTTTCCTTCCTTACGGTTAACCAGGACTCCACTTTTTTGATGAGCCAATTTCAGTGCAAGCACATGAAATAATGACTCCTCAAAAAACCGGATGAGGTTTATTAAAACTGAATAAAATCGTGGAACATTGATTACTTATTGACCGTGGAACATAAAAAATAAAGAAAGGGCCGCTCTGGTGCCTTACTTCCTAGAGCGGCTTAGGCTAATATACTGATATATAATAAAAAAAATCAAGCATTTCGCATAAGGTGTATTATGTTAATTTTAGGAAAGGCTCTAAGACTAGCAGAATGATTATGTTAGTCTAGAGCCATATAATTAACATTATTGAAGTATTTTACATGGCAATTTTTCGACATTCTTCTGCACACTGACGGCAAGCCTCAGCACATTTTTTACAATGATCATGTGAATGTTTTTCACACTCTTCCGCACAATATTCACAGATCTTAGCACAAAGCTCACAAATCTCTTTGAGGAAAGGTGAGTTATGTTGTTGCATACGCACACATAACTGACAAATATCTGCACATTCTAGACAACGTTGAATACATTCACGCATCATCTCTAAATCTTTTTCTTTTAAACAAGAAGTTGCACATTCAGTACAAATAAGTGAACAGTTTGTACATGCAGAAATACACTCTGAAAATTCCGTATTAATCATTTTTTACTCTCAATTTATATAATCAAAGAAATAATTAAAACATAATTTTTTTCTACTAATTATTTTAAATTATTAGTAAATGTAATACATAATGTTAATTTATATGAATAATGTTAATTTTAACTAAATCTTATTTATATTCCAAATTATTAAAAAACAGTTTTTAATTAGGATAGATGATCAAGTATCAAAAGCAGCTATTCTTAAAATAACTACAATAATTTTATCACTTTAAAAATAGATTTCCCCTCTATTTAACATAATGGTGGTTATACGAAAACCCCGGCAGAATGCCGGGGTTTTTATTATATAAATAACTGTTTTTATTAAATATTTTAGTATATTTAACAAATGAAGTTATTAGAGTCCGCAATCGTTTCCTTCAGTATCCGTTCTTACTATTAGTTTCCACTCTATTTTTCCAGCTAATGCAGTATGCTGATGATGATTCTGGGGAGGAAATGGATCATTTTTATTACTAGTTATTTCCTTCTTACAACCTTTACATTTATAAATACCTGAAACAGGTACTGTATCCCCAGCACTATAGGTATTAGCCCACCATTCTTTTGAACTATTTATTTGTACTATAAATTTTTCTGTATCTTTATTCACGATAGCCAATTTAAATCTCCAATTAAAATATAATTTAAATTAATTAATTCAATAACTTATGCCATTTTTCTTTCTTTACCATGTTTTTTTAAAAGTTCTTCTGCATCTTTTAATTGCTGCTCTAATTCCTGATTAGCTTTCATAAGTTCTCTATACATAATTTTCTTTTCAGCCTCGACAAAACGCTTTAATACTTCACGCATTAATGCTTGATACCCCATTTTTTGAGCCTTGCTGATATTTTTCAAATCATCTATAAGATCTTTCGGCAACCGAATTGAAATCATCTGCATATTATTAGATTTATTTAATAACTCATGGAAAGATGCTGGAACCGATGTAGATCTTGCAAATTGAGGATCTGATCCTAATTCTCTACTTTCCCACTGTGTAGCATCATCTAGTTCAAGATCTGCTATTTCAGGTGAATGTTGATCTATATTTTTCATACTCTATACCCATAAACAATTTGTTCGTGTTTTCTTCACGTCACTTTATATAAGCGTATTTAATGTATATCTGAACAAAACCCCATCGACCAAGATGGGGGATTAGTCAGATAACCCGAACACTCTGAACAATGATGAGTCTTCACTGCTCAGAATGTTCAAATTTGTCTAAGAATTAACTGTCTTCTGGAAAGAAGAGATTTAATTCATTTTGATTAGGTTCAAAAGCAGACTTAATAACAATCTTTTGAACATCTTCTAAATAAATAAAACAAACCTTTAACAACCGCCCTGAATCAGTTTCAGAGATGAACCACTTTGTTGGTGGGTTAGTCTTATTTTTTTCCCGAGAATCTTCTAAAAAGTTATTCTCAGTATAGTTAAGAAAGCACTGCGAAACTTCTGCAGGTACCACTGAATGCTTGTCTGCCAACTTACGTCGCACACGAGCAGAAATGATGAGAAAAGGGTCATTATCATCAACCATTATTCTACCCTCAATATGTTATAGTTTTATATATACAATTTGTATATACATCCATTGATTGAAATATCTACTATAACTAAGGATTAGTCAATGAAATAAAAGCAAAAAAATCAATTAATAGAGTAATAAATAACCCAACAACCCATTTTTTGTATATACAAATAGTATATACGTTCTTTTTTAATACATATCAATCTTTTTTTAATAAATTATCTTGTTTAACATCGAATCTCTTAGGGGAGATTACATACCAACTTTAACCACATTGTGGACAGGTTGGATTTTAGAGATAAGAAAAACTTCTAGGGCATTTGCTAAATAAGCCGTATCACGTTCAAAGCCTATTGTAATGATGGACCCAGCATCTTTCAGTCTTGGATCTATCGCAATATATTCAGTTTTATCTTCATTCCATCGGCAATATTTCATTACCCTGGCGCTTAAGCCATTACCACGATAACGGCCAGCACCTCTAGAAGTCCCAACACCGATATAAGTCACTAAATCCCCTTTGATAAACGCATATACACCTTGTTTATCGTAATTAGGAATTTTTCCAAAATTAAAATGTACTGGTGACCATTCAGGAGGCTTTCCTAATAGATCTACATTCCAGTGATGTTCAAAGAATAATTCTGTATTACGTATTAACTCATTAAGTGTTGAATCTTCCACTACTCATCTCTCAAAATTTATAGATTAAAAAGCTTTCGGTCACGCTCATCCGTTAAATACTTATCCATCTGAGCAATTAGTTTAGCTCTGGCTTGTTCATCATCTTCAGTGATTTTTAGCATGCAAGATCCGATCAAAATCTTACGTCTGGTATCATCCTTTCGAGCCTGTTCTTTCTCTTTGGCTCGTTCTCTTGCTAGTGCTGCCTGCCTTTGAGCCTTTAACTGCTTTAACTTTTCTTCCTGTACCTTGATTTTGCTGTCTAGTGTTTCAGTAACGCTCATTAATCCAATACCATCATCCTGGGAAACCATCCCTAACATAAGCGCACTTGAATCTGCATTCAAGGTGCTATATGTATAGTAATGTTTTCCTCGAAGAGCGCACTTATGCAAACTTCGTTTGCAAGTCCGATTGGGGTCTCCCCAATACCCCGACAACCGTATCCACGGTTGTATTTCACTACGTGAAAATTTAAAAGCGAAAAATAGGCATGGCGATTTACCACTTTTCAGTCAAAACCGTAGCACGATCAGCAGGGCGTTCCGCTACTGCTGCGATTGCCTATCGGGCAGGTGAAAAGATCTATTGTGAACGTGAGGGCCGAGAACATGATTACAGCCGAAAAACAGGTGTGGAATATAAAGAAATTTATTTACCCGAAGGCGCACCAGAACATTTAAAAAACCGGGAAAGACTCTGGAACGAAGTTGAACAACGGGAAACCCGAAAAAACTCGACAGTTGCCCGAGAATTTGAAATCGCTTTTCCAAGTGAATTAAATCAGGAACAACGCCTGGCCATGCTCAAAGAGCTATGCGCCAGTATCGTGGACAGACATCAGGTGGCCGTCGATGCCTGTATTCATGCACCGCATACTGGATCTGGTAGTGATGAACGCAATTATCACGCGCATATCCTGATGAGCACACGCAAACTTACTCCGGAAGGCTTCACCGAGAAAACCCGGGAACTGGATCAGAAACACAGTGGAGAAATCGAACACTGGCGCGAACACTTTGCCGATATCTGCAATATGCACCTGGATCTGGCTGGATACACTGCCCGAGTCGACCACCGCAGCTACAAAGACCAGGAGAATGGTTTAGAAGCCACGCTGCACGAAGGGCCGAAAGTCACCGAACTGCGCCGAAAAGGGATTGAGACCGAAATCAGCCGAAGCAATGACGAAATCAAACAGAGAAATCAGGCTCAGTTGCAATACGGCAAAAATATGGATCTGCTGATTGCTGAAAATGAGATCAAACTCAATACACTAAAAACTGAACAGCAGATCCAAATCAAAAATAGTGCTAAAACGCCACCAATTGACGAAAAAGCCCTGTTTGAAGAAAAACAGAGGGAAACCCTTGGCAAAGTGCTAAATCGCGAAATCAGCGCAAAAGACGCGAATCTAGACCTAGAATTTATGCAGGATGTTTTTAAAAAGGCAGAAAACACCTTGGGCAAGATGCAAAAGCATAAAAATGAGTTTAGTCAGCAGCTCGCCCAAGACATCGTGAAAAACAGACTCAAACAAAGTCATGACAAGTTGCAAAGTCTGGTCGATCAACACAATGAATTAACCCAGAACAAACCCTTACTGTTTGGAAAAAAAGCCTGGGAAGCCCAACGTGACGAGGTTTATCAGGAACACAAAAAGCTAAAAGGTCAGCATGAACACCAGAAAAAACATGGTATGAAGGATTTATTGGAAAATGAAAAGTTCAAAGAACATGCCTGGAAGCAGTACCAACAACAACATCCGGCCAAAGCCAAGCAATACCAGACTCTATACTCAACCTATCAAGTCATTAAAAAATGTGTGAATGAGATCAAAGCAGAACAACAGCTGAAACTCAGACAAGAACAACAACTCAAAGCACAGCAACATGCGCCTAGAATGAAATCTCGTGGCATGAGTCGCTAAACAGAGCGAGTGTCTACGAGCGAACTGAGAAAATTTGCCCATCCCTTTCCCTGATTACAAGCTCCCTATCCATCAATCACCTGCTTTACAGAGCATCCCGAATGGGTGCGAACTTTCCAATTTTGATCCCTAAACCGAGCGTAGCGAGAAAAAAAAGCTTATGAGCGAAGCGAATTCCGAGTTGCTTTTGCTTTTTCTAAAAGTCACGAAAACATGAACCAAAAATTGCCCCGACGAATCGAGCGAAAGCGAGATTCAATAGAGTTTGAGCGAAGCGAAAACCAAGGGCAATTTTTCATTCCCTGGGCTTTTAATTATTTTTAAGCTTTTAAATGCTTTTAGACATGCTCAAGACTTTGTAAATAAAGGCTTCTAGATCTTATATGACTACGTTTACCTACCAATATGACTACGTTTACCTACCAATATGACTACGTTTACCTACCAATATGACTACGTTTACCTACCAATAATCTACATTATTTTTTTTGTAGATTTAACTACGTTTACCTTGCATTAATCTACATATTTATTATTATAGATTTATATTCATAAGTAATAATGTAGACAAATAAAATGCGGGACTTAGTAGTTAAAGATAATGCCTTAATTAATGCGAGTTATAACTTAGACTTAGTAGAACAACGTTTGATCTTATTAGCTATCGTCGAAGCAAGAGATAGTGGTCGAGGAATCAATGCAAATGACCCCTTAGAAGTGCATGCTGAGAGTTATGTAAATCAATTTAATGTTGCAAGACAAACAGCTTACCAAGCGTTAAAAGATGCTTGTAAGGATCTATTTGTACGTCAATTTAGCTATCAAGAAATTAATAAAAGAGGAAATGTAGAGAATGTTTTAAGTCGCTGGGTGAGCGAGATTAGATATATCGATGATGAGGCTACAGTAAAGTTAATATTTGCCCCTGCAATCGTGCCACTTATTACACGTTTAGAAGAACAATTCACTAAATATGAGTTACAACAGATTAGTAATCTCAGCAGTGCTTATGCTGTGCGGTTGTATGAATTATTAATTGCTTGGCGTAGTACGGGTCAAACTCCAATTATCGAACTAGCAGAGTTCAGACAAAAAATAGGCGTTCTTGATGATGAATATACAAGAATGGGAAATTTCAAAGATCGAGTATTAAATCTAGCTATTGCCCAAATTAATGAACACACGGATATTAACGTCCAATGTCAGCAACATAAAAAGGGACGTAATATTTCTGGTTTTTCATTCAACTTTAAACTGAAAAAAGTCGTTATAGCTCATAACAAAGAGCAAACTGCTCTTGAGATTTTCTCAAAATTTACCGATGCACAGCGTCATCTTTTTGCCAGTAAACTGTCTGAGCTTCCAGAGATGAATAAATATTCTCAAGGTACTGAAAGCTACTCACAATTTGCAGTTCGAATTTCTGAAATGCTACGAGATCCACAAAAATTTGAAGAACTACTCCCATATCTAAAAAAAGTAGGCTTTAATACAAAATAAACTTCATGTTCAGATTGGATGTTCACATAAACATCCTTGTACACGCACTGAGGGATTCCATTGAACACAACAAAATTTAGCGTTATGGACGCAAGTAAAGCCTTTAAAAAATCACGTACAACAATATACGAGGCTTTAAAAAGTGGTGAATTATCAAGAGATCATGATGGACTTATAGACTTGTCTGAACTTATCAGAGTTTATGGCAATCCAGTCGGTGTTCAGTCCAGTGCACGTACTGAACAAGTTCAAAAGGATGTACAAGTACACGTTCAATCTGAAGTTGAAAATGTATTAAAAGATCAAATTTCTTTACTCAAAAATCAGTTAGAGTTAGCAAATCAAAGAGAAAAGTCTTTGATGCAACATATTGAAGATCTTACTCATAGAATTGAGTTTAAGGGCACCTTAGAACAGCCAAAACAAGAAAATATTAATCAACTAAATGAATCTACTAATTCGAATATAGCAACAGATCCTCGGCCACAGACTGAGTCAAACTATGACGGATTGACTACTCCTCAGAAAGACAATAAACGTATCCCTGTCCCTGAACACGTTGAGCCTGAGCCTAAAAAGAGGGGCTTCCTGAGCCGTTTCTTCCTTCCTTATGGTTAGCCAGGACTCCAATTTTTTGATGAGCCAATTTCAGTGCAAGCACATGAAATAATGACTCATCAAAAAACCGGATGAGGTTTATTAAAACTGAATAAACTTGTGGAACATTGCTTAGTTATTGAGCGTGGAACACGAAAAATCACTGAAAAAGCCTAAGAGTGGTCTCTTAGGCTTTTTTGTACAGAATAATACATTGATTATATTAAGGTTTTATTAATGATTTCGTATAAGGTGTATTATGTTAATTTCAGATAGACTTGAATTATATTTGATTCTGTTCAAGGATTTCTAAAATTTTATGAGCTTTCCATGCATATCCAATATCTAAATATTGACTATCTCTGACTCTCGTAACTGTACTAGCATTTACTCCAGCTAAAATACAACGTGCATTCACTTTAGTATTTCCCATTGTGTCGGAGTAAGTTTCAAAATTTTCATTTACTATGCAAATTGGACTGCCACTAGATCCTTCAAAGACACTAGCATCAAACAAAAATGCTTCTTTTCCTTCGAAATCAGAATATAAAGGAGTAGCTAAATATCCACTTCTCGCAATAGGTAAATTATTAAGTTCATCTCTAAAAGCATTTGGATAACCTACAAAGAATATTCTCTCCATAGCGATAACTTCTTTTGCTTTTTCTTTAGTTGCGATCATATTTGTATCTAAACAACGATAAAAGATATATTGCTTTTGTTCATGAAGAGTAGCCATTGTCTCCGTCAGATTAAATACTGCTAAATCGACTTCATCATCACTATGAAATTTCCAACCATTAACCCACTCTTCATTCGTAAAATTATGAACAAAATCCCCGACTTTATTATTCGGATCAAGAGATTCTGATTTATGGAATCTAATCTTACATTCGGTTTGATTTTTAACGACATGTTTATTAGTTACTAAATAAACTCTGCTAAGCTCGCCAAACTTTTTAGAAAGTAAGAAGGCTGTTCCTGAAGATTGGGCAGATTCAATCATTACAGTAGAATAATATAATTGATCTTTTATTGAGTTTAAATTCATATAGTTAATGCTCTAAAGTCTGTTATAGGATGTTACTAAAGATCCATAGTAATTCTAATCAAAACTAGGTACATAATCCGTTTAAAAACCATCCATTTAACATAATGGCGGTTATACGAAATTAGTAGTTTTTACGCGGAATTCCTAACGTATTCATCTTTTGTCTTATATCTTTATTTTTACCAATAGGTAAAATATATTCATAACCTACATCGAAAAGTAGGTAATTAAGAAAAAAATTACAGCGTTTTATAAGCCTTATAGTAACGGGAGAGACTATAGGGCTTTTTATTTATCTTAATATTCATATATCTATGATGAAGCCATGATGCTCTGCGATATAAAGTAAGCGTCCGCTGAACCCCATGCCTATTTTTTAATTCGGTTCAGGTTTCCAGCGGTGTGGTAGCAATTCTTCAATCTGAGTCACTTTATGTGTCGGCAACCTTTTCAGCACATCACTTAAATAGGC
>NZ_VPDQ01000046.1:0-12945 GCF_013417535.1 Acinetobacter sp. YH12241
ATTTTGCTGATCCTTACAAGTCTATTCAGCGAGCTAGAAATGAAAATACGAATGGTTTAATCCGTCAATATCTGCCAAAATCATCATCGTTTGATGGCGTGTCAAACGAACAAATAGAGCAGATAGAGTTTGCACTCAACCATCGTCCTAGAAAAACACTAGGTTGGTATACACCGAGTGAAGTTATGGCTGGTTTTTATACTGTTGCACTTGCCGCTTGAATCCGCCAAATAAAAAGTTATCAATATTTGAAAAAAATCACAGGAAATGATGAAAGAAAATAAAAAATCTCATCCAATATTAAAAACTTAACAATAATTCATATTATTTCTTTAAGAAGATGTTTTAAATTAAATAAACCAATAATTTTATTAAGAGATCAGCCTTCAGTATGGACATTCAACATCAAGATTCAAAACGCGGCGGTGTATTTTTTATGGAGGAAGATGGTCGACGTCTTGCTGAAATTACATATCAGTGGCAAGAAGCATCGACCATCGTGGCTGATCATACCTGGGTAGATAATTCCTTACGCGGTCAAGGCGTAGCACGCAAAATGCTGGATGTACTGGTCGACTTTGCCCGCAAGAATAGCTTAAAAATTATTCCCCAGTGTTCCTATGTAGATGTCATGTTTAAACGTGATCGCAGCCTACAGGATGTGGCAGCTGCTATTTAGCAATTGAATTAAACTTATCCAAGATAGAGATATGTTGTAATTTGCCTTTAAGTGCAGGTACAGAAATACGCTGCAGCAGGTTATATACGCCATAACCTGCCATCAAGCCTATGCTGTTCCATAACACTTCTTCATATTTGCCTAACAGCGTAAGTATTCCTATCATCAGGCTTACACTGATATAAAAAAACATACGACGGCGAACAAACTGTAAAAGCGTCCAGCCTACAAAGACTGAACTGAGCAGAATGTTGGTCTCGGTCGTCAAGGCCATCTCATTCAGCATAATCAAAAGCATAAAACATATACACAACAACGCTACAGTGAAAATCAGATCTTTTAACATCAGGTTTCACTCCTTCATCATTATCGCTATATATCTGAAATCATTGATTTCCTCTCAGGAGGTAATTGTTAGAAGTTTTCTTTGGAAAAGCAAACCTAAAACAATGTAAGCAAAAACGGATATTTGATTAAAAAATGATCGACTTAAATTAAAATAATTGATTAAATTATGCTTTTAATTCTTTCTTCAGTGAGATGACCTTATGCTACAGCTTTGCTACGCCAGTGAGCGGATAGAATCTGAACAAGAGTTATTACAGGATCTTAGCGATATATTATCTGTAGCGAGAAAATTTAATAAAGCTCACCAAATTAACGGGGTTTTATATTATTCCCACGGCAAGTTTTTTCAATGTCTGGAAGGTGAGGCAGAGGTGGTAGAAAATCTGTTTCAGAGTATTTGCCGTGATCCACGCCATCATCAGGTGCTTCGCTTTCAGGATGCAACGGTAGAACGTCCACATTTCTCGGAGTGGTCGATGAAATATGTCCATAAACATAGTGAAATTTCTTCTTTATTTTCACGTTTAGGTTTAGGCCAATTTGAACCTCATGCACTGCAACAGGAACAACTGGGTGGATTCCTGGAACTGCTCTATCGTCTGGATGAAAATCAGGCCAATCTTGCTTCTCCTCAAGGTTATAAACAGCGTGGTTATATTCCCTATTTTTAATTGATGCTAAAAAATAAAAAAGTCCGCATAGCGGACTTTTTTGTTGCCAATGATGATCTAAGTCATTTCAATCATGACCTTTAAAGCCTTTTCGTCAGAGGCATGTTTAAACACATCATAGGCCTTTTCAAATTCAGCAAACTTGAAGTGATGGGTGGCCAGTTTTTCCAGTGGCAGTTTGCCGGAGCAGCAGGTTTTGAGCAGCATCCCGGTGGTATTGGTATTGACCAGGCCAGTGGTGATGGTCAGGTTTTTAATCCAGAGTTTATTCAGTTCAAAATTGACGGATTTACCATGTACACCGACATTGGCCAGATGACCGCCTTCTTTCACAATATGCTGGCAAATATTCCAGGTGGCTTCCAGGCCCACCGCTTCAATGGCACAGTCCACCCCTCGCTCATCAGTGAGGTCCAGTACACGTTGAATAGCATCCTCATTGGCTGAATTCACGGTATGGGTGGCACCGACAGTTTTGGCAAATTCCAGCCGGTTATCATCAACATCGACCATGATGATATTGGCTGGAGAATAAAACTGAGCAGTGAGCAAGGCACTCATGCCGATTGGGCCGGCACCGACAATCGCCACATTGTCTCCCGGTTTGACCTGACCATATTGCACACCAATTTCATGTGAGGTCGGTAAAATATCTGAAAGAAAGACCGCAACATCTTCATTCAGACCTTCTGGTAGGTGATAGAGAGAAGTATCGGCAAATGGGGTTCGGACATATTCGGCATGAGTGCCGTCAATCATATAGCCCATGATCCAGCCACCCTCGTTTCTACAATGGGCATATAGCTGTTTCTGACAGTTTTCGCAGGTGCCGCAGCGGCTGACACAGGAAATAATCACCCGATCACCTTTTTTAAAGTTTTGAACTGCAGAACCAACTTCTTCCACAATACCAATACCTTCATGACCGAGAATCCGGCCATTAAAGCTGCCGGTTTTTTCTTTTGCGACCTCTTCAATTTCGGGGTTTTTACCTTTCCAGATCCCGAGGTCGGTACCACAAATGGTGACTTTGCTAAGTTTGATAATGGCATCAGTAGGTTGCAGAATTTGGGGAATAGGACGTTCTTCAAAACGAATATCATTGGCGCCGTAATACACCATGGCTTTCATTGTTGTCATGACAGATCTCCTAAGGAAATGAGGGTCTGAACAAGAGAGATAAAGCTATTTTTTTGCTGCCTTTACAGCCTGGAAAATCATCAGGAGGGTGAAGGATAAAAGAGGATCGAAATACTGTTGTTCTTATTGATTGTGCCTAGAGCACTCAAAGACTGCAATGAGTCTTATGTTCAGATTGCAACAAAAGATAATGAAAAGAAGAAAGATAAATTTTAGCTGTTTTAATAGTGAAATAAGAAAGTTGATTTGAACTTGAATGAAGTTTAATTTTCTTAAAAAAGATAGAAAGCGAATTTAATTTTTAAAATAAAAAAGCCCGCTATTACGGGCTTTTTTATATAAATTTTTAAGCTTTTAAAGCGCTAATCAGTTTCTGATGTAGCCCGCCAAAACCGCCATTGGACATGATCACCACGGCATCGCCCTCACCTGCTTCAGCCACTACGGTCTGGATAATCTCATCCAGAGTACGTGCGACTACAGCTTTATTTGGCGCAGCGTCAATTACCGGTTGCAGATCCCAGTCCAGACCTTCAGGTTGATACCAGATCACTTCATCCGCTAGACGCGCGGAATGTGCCAAGCCATCTTTATGACTGCCCATACGCATAGTATTGGAACGTGGTTCAATAATTGCCCACAGCTTACGTTCACCGAGACGCTTGCGTGCGCCATCAAGGGTGGTATCAATCGCGGTTGGGTGATGGGCAAAGTCATCATAGACTTCAATGCCGCGTACAGTGTCCAGCAGTTCCATACGGCGCTTAACACCGCCAAAGTTTGAAAGTGCTTCACAAGCCGTTTCAATAGAGACACCGACATGTTCAGCAGCAGCAATCGTTGCCAGTGCATTGGCTACACTATGCTGACCCGTCATATTCCATTTCACTTCGCCTTTCACGATACCGTATTGGAGTACCTTGAAGTGAGAACCATCTTCTGAAAGCTGTTCAGCATAAAGCTCAGATTTTTCATTGGCATCTAATGAAGTACGAACCACAGGCGTCCAGCAGCCCTGCTCTAGCACTTCATCAATATTCGTTTCAGTAATTGGCGCAATAATACGGCCTTCACTTGGAATGGTACGCACTAAATGGTGGAACTGTTTCTGGATTGCTGCCAGATCATCAAAGATATCGGCATGGTCAAATTCCAGATTGTTCAGAATTGCCGTCTTAGGATGGTAATGCACGAATTTAGAACGCTTGTCGAAGAAAGCAGAATCGTATTCATCGGCTTCAACACAGAAGTATTTACCGCCACCTAAGCGCGCACTTTCAGAAAAGCCAAGCGGTACACCGCCAATCAGGAAGCCAGGTTCTAAACCGGCCTGATCCAGTACCCATGCCAGCATGGTGGTAGTTGTGGTTTTACCATGCGTACCAGCTACACCTAAAACGTGTTTACCTTGCAGGACATGATCTGCCAGAAACTGTGGACCTGAAATATAAGGTAGACCTGCATTCAGCATATATTCGACTGCATCAATACCACGTTTCATGGCATTGCCGACAATGATCAGATCCGGATGCGGCTGTAAATGGCTGCGGTCGTAGCCCTGCATTAAAGTAATGCCTGCATTTTCCAGCTGGGTCGACATCGGTGGATAAACGTTTTGATCCGATCCTGTCACCTTATGGCCTAGATCACGTGCCAGTAATGCCAGTGAACCCATAAAGGTGCCACAAATACCCAAAATATGCAGATGCATCTACTTCACTCCATTTTGCCTGACACATCACTTTGTACTGGTGCTGTTGCCATGATTTATTCGATTTGCAAGCAACGATAGCAAGGCTTTGAACGAAAAGATAGTCAAAGTTCGAGCATTCCTGCGGGATTTTTTAAATCCTGTTTCACAGACAAATTCAGGGAAATTTTCAAGCTTCCGGAATATCTTTTGGCAAAATAAATCGTAAAATAAGCCCGAACTTTTTGCAGAGTGCATGCAGATGCTACCGGCTCTATTTCTTCTGGTGATTGCTAACTGTTTTATGACCTTGGCCTGGTATGGACATCTCAAATTCCTGCCGCATGATGCACCACTGTGGCAGGCGATTTTATTTAGCTGGGCGATAGCCCTGTTTGAATATAGCTTGATGATTCCAGCGACTAAATTATTAGCCCAACAGGGATTGGCTGTAGGTCAAATGAAAATTACCCAGGAAGCCGTCACTCTACTGGTCTTTGTTCCCTTTATGATTTTCCTGTTCAAACAGCCGTTTAAACTGGATTATTTATGGGCAGCGCTGTGTCTCTGTGGCTGTGTCTATTTTGTATTCCGCAGTTCCTGAAATCATCTACTAGCCACTACTTCCCTATTTTTATTCCAGTTTTTAAGAATCTGCTAAAAAAATAAGAAAAATCGAGCCTTGCTTTGACCGTTAAATTTTATGAAGATGAAAAATCAGTCTATAATATGCATTCCTATTCAAGCTTGGCTCTCTCGTCGAGATTTATCTTTCTTACTTTAATCTCTGGAAAATTTGCAATGAATGCGGCTGCTGCACAAGATACTCCTCTCGTAGGTATTATCATGGGTTCTCAATCAGATTGGGCAACTCTCGAACACACTGCCAAAATGCTCAAGCAGCTTGGTGTCCCATTTGAAGCCGAAGTCGTTTCCGCACACCGTACCCCGGACCGTCTGTTTGAATATGCTGAACAAGCGCGTGATCGTGGTATTCAGGTGATTATTGCCGGTGCAGGTGGTGCAGCGCATTTACCAGGTATGTGTGCAGCCAAAACTGATCTGCCAGTACTGGGTGTACCCGTCAAATCTTCGATCTTAAATGGTGTCGATTCATTGCTTTCTATCGTGCAAATGCCAGCGGGTATCGCCGTAGGAACATTGGCGATCGGTCCTGCCGGTGCAACCAATGCAGCCATTATGGCAGCACAGATTTTAGGTTTAACCCGTCCAGAGATCGCAAAAAATGTCGCAGATTTCCGCGCGGCACAAACCGAGAAAGTCGCAAGTAACAATATTCCAGGTCAAATGTAAGTCCAAGCTTAATACGGGATCAAACACAATGGATAAAACCATCGGTATTTTTGGTGGCGGCCAGCTAGGCCGGATGATGGCACAAGCCGCACTACCTCTAAATATTCAATGTACGTTCTTTGAAGCCAATACGGACTGCCCTTCTGCGGCTTTGGGTCCGGTTTTCTCAACAAAAGCTGTAAATGGCTTGCAGGATTTCATCAATAGCGCAGATGTCTTCAGCCTGGAGTTTGAAAATACACCCCTAGCTGATGTCGACGTTTTAACGCAAAACAAAGATCTGCATCCGCCTCGTCAGGCTTTAGCTATTGCACAACATCGTCTGTCTGAAAAGGCACTATTTGATGAACTGGAAATTCCGGTTGCACCATATAAAGCGGTGACTTCAGTCGAAAGCTTGCAGGCGGCCGTTGCTGAGCTTGGCTTGCCGATCGTGCTAAAAACCTCTCGTGGTGGTTATGACGGCAAAGGCCAGTTCGTTCTACGTTCAGCAGATCAGATTGATCAGGCCTGGGCGGAACTCGGCCCTGCTGGTGAATTGATTGCCGAAAGTTTTGTGACTTTCTCGCGTGAAGTATCCATCATTGCGGTACGTGGTCAAAATGGTGATGTCAAAACCTGGCCATTGGCTGAAAATCATCACCATAACGGCATCCTGTCGCATTCCATCGTTCCGGCACCCAATAGTGCGGATCTGCAGCCAGTCGCGCAGGATTACATCACTCGCCTGCTCAATCACTTGAATTATGTGGGTGTCTTGACCCTTGAGCTGTTTGTGACAGACAAAGGCCTGTATGCAAATGAAATGGCACCACGTGTGCATAACTCAGGTCACTGGTCGATTGAAGGCGCTGTCTGCTCGCAGTTTGAAAACCATATTCGTGCGGTCGCAGGTCTGCCACTGGGTTCAACTGAAGTGGTGCGTCCAACCGTGATGGTGAACATTATCGGTCAGCATCCCAAATCTGAAGATGTCCTGACTTTAGAAGGCGCACACCTGCATCTGTACAATAAAACAGAACGTGAAGGTCGCAAGATTGGTCACATCACTTTGATGCCCACAGACAGCGCTCAGCTGACCACTTTATGCCGTCAACTGGCGAAGATTTTACCGAATCCATTGGCATTGAGCGAAGATATGACCATCTAAGCTTTAAGCTGCTGATAAAAAAAGCGATCACTTCGGTGATCGCTTTTTTATTTGTCCAGATTCAGGCATGATTGCGCCTCTTTAAAAATCCCCTGCCATTGGTCGGATCATTTTTTAAAATCAATTGCTTATAAACTGATCAATTGAGTATAAATATAATAATTTAATTCGCTGCTATTTTGGGCTGAATTCTGGGTTATTCACTTGTGGATAAACTTAATATTGAGTTTGAATGTAAAACTGGAAATAGATTTTGAATTTAAATTCATAAAAATAAATTCAAATTTAAAAATGAACTTTGAATTTAAACTTCGCTGCTTAAATTTAAATTCAAAAATATGAATTCAAATTTAAAAGCTGATAAATGAATTCAAAGTTCTGAATTTAAATATAGTTACTTCTAATAAAAATGAATTTAAAATAGAAATACTATATACCAGAAGCCTTTGGCTGATTGAGCAGTCCTAATCTAAAGACAAGTTATCCATAATAAATTTTTAAATTCAAAAGTAATTTCCTGAGTTTTGAATTTAAATTTAAAAAATGAGCCTGATTTGAATTTAAAATGGACTTGTGGATAAGTTTTTAAATTTAAAAGCTACAAAATGAATTCAAAAGTGTAGGAATTATGAATTTAAATTTACGCATTGGCGCTTTAATTTTCGTCATGAGCTGCTAAGGTAGAAACATAATTCAAAATCTAAATATTTAAGGGTCTTATGCAACGACTTGCACTTTTTGTTGGTTCTTTGGTTTTAGCTGCTACACAGGCACAGGCAGAACTGATTATTAATGGTCAGCGTGTGACATCAACGGATATATCCTCTGTTCCGAGCAGCCCCGTCAATTATGCGTCCCAAAATAATTTTCAGAATTGTCTTGCCAATTTGCGCAGTCAGGCGATTGCACAAGGCGTAAGTGGTTCAACCTACGATCGTTATACGCAAAATTTAACACCCGATTATTCTGTGATTGAAAAGCTGAATTATCAGCCTGAGTTTTCGACTCCGATCTGGGATTATCTGTCCGGACTGGTGGATGAAGAACGTGTACAACTGGGTCGACAAAAACTGCAGCAACATCGTGAGGTATTAAACCGGATTAGCACAGCCTATGGAGTACCGGCAGAAACCATCGTAGCCGTATGGGGCGTAGAAAGTAATTTTGGTGATATTTCCGGGAAGTATCCTTTATTACAGGCCTTGGGTACTTTGAGTTGTGAAGGTCGTCGTCAAAGTTATTTCCGTGGTGAGTTCTTCACCACTATGAAACTGTTACAGCGTGGCGATGTCTATGAAAGCCAGCTCAAAGGTTCATGGGCAGGCGCATTTGGTCACACCCAGTTTATGCCATCGACTTATGATGAGCTGGCGGTTGATTTTGATGGGGATGGTCGTCGTGATTTAGTCAGCAGTATTCCTGATGCACTGGCTTCTACAGCCAATTTCCTGAAAAAACGTGGCTGGCAGACTGGCCAACCTTGGGGCTTTGAAGTAAAAATTCCACAAGGCATGTCTGTTGCAGGCGAAAGCCGACGCAATAAAAAATCACTGAGTAGCTGGATGAATCGTGGTGTGGTGCGTGCTGACGGTACTCCGCTATTGCAGGGCAATTTATCAGAATCTTCTCAGGCTGGCTTATTGGCGCCTGCAGGCGAAAATGGACCGGTATTTTTAGTCTTTAAGAATTTTGATGCTATTTACAGCTATAATGCAGCAGAAAGTTATGCTTTAGCGATTGCACATTTATCTGACCGCTTACAAGGTAAGGGAGGCATCCAGGCAACTTGGCCAACCGATGATCCAGGTACGTCACGTGCGGAACGTCGCGAGATCCAGCAATTCCTGTTAAACCGTGGCTATGATATTGGTGAGGTGGATGGTCTGATTGGAGATAAAACCCGCCAAGCGATTCGTCAGGAACAGAACCGTCTAGGTTTAAGCCCGACCGGTCGTGCGGGCCAGCAAATCCTGCGTGCATTTAGAAATGAAAATGCCAAACTAATGATGCGTTAGGAAGAATTTAGACATGATCTAAATATAGATCTTCATCATAAAAAAGGTCTGCAAATATGCAGACCTTTTTTATAACTATATATAGTGAGCTTAAAGCTGCTCTTATACAGAGGTAATCGTGCCCAGAACGCGATAACCTGATGCACCTGTCACAGCCGGCAGATTGCCGCTGAGTTGATTCATAAAACGCATCGCCAGCCAGGCAAAAGCTGTGCCTTCCACCCAAGTCGGATTTAAGCCAAGGTCGGCTGTGGTTTGTACGCTCCAGTGATGTTTACGCAAACGCCAGCGTAACTGTTCCAATAAATGTGAATTATAAGCACCACCACCACAAACATAAACTTCACCGGTATCCAGACCGGAACGGTAAATGGCTTTTTTAATCGCACGGGTAGTGAGCTTCATTAAAGTAGCTTGCACATTCTCTGGTGTATCTTCAAGTTCATCGTATTGAAGGTCATTGCGCCAGTCGGCAATTTGTTCATCCAGCCATTCCAGATTGAAGTCTTCGCGGCCAGTACTTTTGGGTGGCTCTTTTGAGAAGAACTCATGTTCCTGTAATCGATCTAATAGGCTACGGATTGGCGTGCCATAAGCCGCCCAATTACCATTTTCATCAAAAGGCTGGCCGGTATAACGCTGACACCAAGCATCCATCAGAATATTGGCAGGGCCGGTATCAAAGCCATACACCTGATCCGGTTGACCTGCCGGCAGAATACTCACATTGGCAATGCCGCCCAGATTCAGAATCACGCGGTGAATACTGTCATGCTGGAAAATATCTTGATGGAAAGCGGGAACCAAAGGTGCGCCTTGGCCGCCAGCAGCCAGATCACGACGACGGAAATCGGAAATGACCGGAATCTGGGTGATTTCAGTAATGATATTCGGATCACCAATTTGCAGGGTAAAGCCATGTTCGGGGCGATGGCGGATGGTCTGACCATGTGAGCCAATCGCCTTGATTTGAGATCGATCTAAATTATTTTCTTTAATCAGCGCATTGATGCCATGACCAATCATCTGTGCCAGTGCGACATCAGCTTTGCCCATGCGGTCGATTTCATTGTCATCTGGCAAAGTCAGTGCCATCAGTTCATCACGAAGATCGGGATCAAAAGGCAAGGTGAGGGTGGCATGAAGCTGAAGTGGATCAAAAGAAGCAGCAACAATATCGACACCATCCATGCTTGTGCCGGTCATTACCCCAATATAGATCGCTGTCATGATTATTCTTAAGCCTGCAATGTGCTGAAAAAGTGTTAGTATATCGCACAAATTGAATAACTGATGTATTTGGATTTTGTGATGTCAAATTTCCTGCCGGCTGAAGAACAACTTGCCCTCATCCAACGAGGCACCCACGAAATTATTTCTGAAGAAGACCTTCTGAAGAAATTAAAGCAGAATCGTCCTTTAAAAATTAAAGCGGGTTTTGACCCAACTGCACCGGATCTGCACCTAGGTCATACGGTTTTAATCAATAAATTAAAAGTATTCCAGGACTTGGGTCATGAAGTGTACTTCCTGATTGGTGACTACACTGCGATGATCGGTGACCCAACGGGTAAGAGCGCAACCCGCCCGCCATTGTCACGCGAACAGGTGCTGGAAAATGCAAAAACCTATCAGGAACAAGTATTTAAAATTCTTGATCCAAACAAAACCAAAGTCGTGTTTAACTCGGAATGGTTTGCACAAAAAACTGCAGCTGACCTGATTCAATTGGCATCACAGCAAACAGTTGCACGTATGTTAGAGCGTGATGACTTCACCAAGCGTTATAACAATCAGCAACCGATTGCGATTCACGAATTCTTATATCCATTGGTTCAAGGTTATGACTCAATTGCTTTAGAAGCTGACGTGGAGTTAGGGGGTACAGACCAGACCTTTAACCTGTTGATGGGTCGTACTCTACAAGGCCGTTATAACCAGGAAGCGCAGGTATGTATCACTGTGCCAATTCTTGAAGGTCTAGATGGCGTGAACAAGATGTCTAAATCTTTAGGCAACTATATTGGTGTATTTGATGCACCGGGCGCGATGTACCAGAAAGTATTATCTATGCCGGATTCACTGATTGAGCGTTATTTCGATCTGCTCAGCTTCAAATCTATAGAAGAAATTCAAGGCTTGCTGAAAGAAATCGAAGAAGGCCGTAACCCGCAGGAAGTGAAACGTATTTTGGCGCTGGAACTGGTAGAACGTTTCCACGGTGCTGAAGCTGCCGCTCATGCCCATAAAGGTGCAGGTAATATCATTACTGAAGGTGAACTGCCTGAAGGTACGCCAGAAGTGACCATTTCACGTGGTGAATTTGGTGGTGAGATCTTCATTACTTCAATTTTACGTGAAGCTGGCTTAACCAAAAATGCTGCTCAAGCTAAAGATGCCTTAGGCCGCGGCACTGTGAAAGTGGACTGGAAACCGGTTGATGCGTCTTTTTCTGTGAAAGAGAACGTAACTTTAATTATTCAGGCCAGCAAAAAAGCAATTGCAAAAGTGACCTTCGTTGACTAAGGCTGGTTCTAAGTTATTGAAATAAAAGCAGGCTTCGGCCTGCTTTTATTTTTTAAGTTGTATATGAATTATATAAATATAGAAATTCAAAAAAAACCTTATAAAAACAACATTTAAATTTTGCCATTTGGCTTGCATTTCTGGTTTTTTGTGTATAAGATTTATTCGTCTAGAGATTCCGTTAAAAGCATATCTAGAGGGTAATGATCAATAACAGACAACTCCATAATTGATCAGGTCTCTAAGTGAAGAGACAAGTTAATATAATGTGAATAACTATAATAATGACATAATGGATCGGGTAAAGATTCAATTCTAAGGAAGAGATTTTGGGAGAGATCTCTTCCTTTTTTATTGGTATTGTCTGGCTATATGTTCAATCTTCAATAAATTCAAAACAAAGATGGATGAATTAGCTGGGATTCAGGTTAAATCCATGGTGAGATACATGAATCATTTTTGAATCTCAATCCATCTATAAAAAGAAAGGTAAATAAGGTGTATCAATACCAGACTGAACAGATGTTTGATGAAGACATCGATTTCATTTTGCGTTTTCTCTTCGAATATGAATCTGCGGAGCAAAAACAAAAATCTTTTGATCAGGTACAGGCCTTATTTCAGCAATTAGATCTTGCCTCTCACTATTTACTCTTTTCATTAGTCAAAGAACGTCTGCCACGTCGGGCCAAATTATTGTTTGTTGCTGAAGACTATAGTGGCAAGAAAGAAGTGATTGAGGAAGTGATGCAGCATTGGGTAAAAGATAGATACTCAAATGTGGCTTAATCGATTTTAATCTTCTGCTTATTCTTCTGCGCTTAAATAAGCTTTCTGGATAATCTGAAATCTAGAAAGATCATATCCTCATTTTTGCTTCTTAAAAGCAGGGTTAAGAAAAAACCTGTATACAGCAAGGATTTTGACCTTACAAAAAGCTCCATATATATAAGTCGGATAGAAAACAGCAAAATATGTAAGCTGATATAAGAAAATTTCGGAAAATTCTGGATACAGCCCTTAAATTTTACGGTCTTATTCAAAAGTCACAGTTTTTTGATAGTTATCAGGTCTTAAAAAATTCTACTTTTTTAAATTGAATTGCAATGAATACGGCTTTTATAGAAGAAAAATGCTCAAAATTTAGATAAAAAAGCGATTTTTTAACGAAATTCGTAGAAAAAAGATACATACGTGAAAAATATAGTGAATTGGGGGTTGCAATGATTCTGAAATCCTCTAGAATGCACCCATACCGACGAGATAGACGGAAACGAACGAAACACGAAGCGTTGAGTTGTTAAGTTTATCGAAGTCCAGCTTCTGGCATTGACGAGATGTTAGAAAGATCATTAAGAGATTATGAAGAACAACTTGTGTGGATTTTTACTGGTTGATTGATCGAAATTATT
>NZ_VPDQ01000047.1:0-12442 GCF_013417535.1 Acinetobacter sp. YH12241
AATGGAGAAATCTAATCGGTATGTTATACCTGAGAGAAGAGTGAGGAGTTATCCAAGGGTTGTAAAAGGAAAACCTCAAAAATACCCAAGAAAAAGCCAGTCAATCTCTTAACTGACTGGCATTACTCCGAAAGGGGGCTTTTTTGTATAATATGTAAAAAAATTATATTTGAAAATTACTATGAATGAAGAACAACCAAATAGTAGAAATATTCCGTTGCCTATCCAAAGAGAAGTTAGACAAAGATGCGGGTTTGGATGTGTTATCTGTGGAATGCCCTTATATGAATATGAGCATATGGAAGAATGGGCTTTAGTTAAACGTCACGTTGCTGATGAAATAACTTTATTATGTGATCAGCATCATCGTGAGAAAACTAATGGATTATTGCCAAAAGAAGTTGTAAGAAAAGCTAATACAGAGCCTTTTAATTTACGTGAGGGAGTATCTAAACCTTATCTATTGCATTTCTCCGGTGAAGAGGCAATTGTCGAAATAGGTGGAAATACTTTTAGTTGTGTGGACCAGGGATACGGTACAGCAATGGTGCCTATTAGTGTAGATGGAACACCGTTAATTGGATTGATATTAGCTGATGGGCATTTTTTACTAAATCTAGTAATTTTTAATGAGTACAATTCGCCAGTTCTTCATATTAAAAATAACCAATTAATTTTCAAACCCGTTGCTTGGGATATCCAATTAGTTGGTACTACTCTTACTGTACGGGAAAATCATCGGAAAATTTTAATAGAAATAGAGTTTTGCCCTCCTAATAAAGTGATATTTAAAAGAGGAAGATTCCTTCGTAATGGAGTGGAAATTTTAGTCCGCCCTACTAATATTTTGATAGCTAATAACAGTACGATTATTAAAGGTTGTAGTGCTATAAATTGTTTTGGCGGTTTAATCATTGGACATCATGAAAAACCGATAGGTGGTTTTTTTGCTATGGATGGGATTAGTAGATATTTAGGTTCAAATAAAGAAGCATTAAAATTTGAGAAAGAGTCTTTACAAAGAAGTGATGTATAGTAAGAACTCAGGTAATTTAGATTGAGCATAATATTATGAAACTTAACTCATTCTCCCCAATCCCTAAAGATGATGAAGAACTTCATCTTCCTGAACTGGTGTACTGGGCTTCAGTCGGCGACGTTGAACAGGTCGAGCAGGGCTTACAAGAAGGTCTGGACGTCAATTCTGCCGATGAAGAAGGCTATAGCGCTTTGCAGGCAGCTGCTGAAAATGATCATCTGGAAGTAGTTAAACTGCTGGTGAGCAAAGGCGCAGATGTCGATCATCGCAGTACCTATACCGCTTTGGAACTGGCAGAAATGGCCGGTAATAAAGATGTAGTGGCTTATCTAAAAAGCCTAAAAGGTGGCATTTAAATAAAATAAGATCAAGAAAATAAAAAGCCTCCATCTGGAGGCTTTTTATAGTTTGAACTTAGGCAGCATCGCCTTCCAGTTCTTTTAAGATGGCATCATTGAAAGCAGGAATGTCATCCGGATTACGTGAAGTAATCAGAACCCAGTCACCGGTATTGCAACGATGAACCTGTTCATCGACCCATTTACCACCGGCATTTTCCAGATCCAGTTTGATGCTCTTGTACGAGGTCAGGTTTTTATCCTTAATTCGCTGTGCATCAATCAGAACCCATGGCCCATGACAGATTGCGGCAATCGGTTTATGCTGATCAGCAAAATGCTGCACGATTTTCTGGGCAGATTCATTGATTCTTAGCGTATCTGCATTCACAGTGCCACCAGGAACAACCAAGAGATCATAATCATCCAGCGTGACATGATCAAAACTGGTATCAGGCGTATATGAGGTAGCAGCTTTAGTATCGCCTTTTACTGTTGCCACCTCTTCATTTTTTTCTGCCGCATGAATCACTTCAAATCCTTTGGATTTTAGAAAATTTAAAGGCTCGACCAGTTCATCATGTTCAACGCCTTGGTTTGAAGTAATAAAGAGGACCTTTTTTACCATGATTGCTGTTCCCAAAAAATGTGAGGATTTTCAGATTAACAACAAGGCGATTCTTACAATGTTGGATTTTTAGCTCGGAACTGTTAAACAATGCTAAGAATTTATAGATAAAAAAAGCCCCAACATCCTGTTGGGGCTTTTTTCGTATCTCGTGTTTAGGTATAACTCCTGTCGTACCTCACGTCCTGGTGCACTGCTTTATTCTTCTTGTTTTTAGGTATTTGAGCTTCCTGCTCTGTATGTTTATAGAATAGTCTGAACCTAAAAACTGGCATAGACGTCGATGACATCTATCATTGTACGTCTCGGCTTACAGGGTTAAGGCTAATTTCCATAAGTCATTATATTCTTTAGAAGTGTATGTCTAAGCCGATATAAGGACCTTTAAATTCTAGTTCCAAGTCTGGCGCATTATTTTGTTCGGCATCAATATTCATGATGCGATAGCCGACTTTAGCCCCTACATCGACCAGCAGGTTATCAATAAAGTCATATTGCAGTTCAGCCTGAACATCAGTCTTTTTGATATCGTTACCGTGACTGTAAACCGCTTCAGCTTTAGCACTCATGCCAGTTAATGGCAGTTTTACCCCAGCTGTAGCGTAGAGTAATGGACTATATTCATCTAGATCGTACTGAGTCAGGACACCTGCATTCAGATTTCTGACTGTACCATCCAGATTAGTCAGACCAGCACCGATATCAGCATGCACAATGGTATCCAGCAGTTCATAATACAGAATATAGTCGATATTATTGAGTTCGATATCGGCAGCATTCAGCGGGGTAATTTGTTCGCTATTGCTGTCCAGATTCACATATTTGATTTTGGCATTTGGCAGTAGTGGGACTGGATGTTCAAATGCAACCGACAGTTGTGCTGTACCTTGGCGATCCAGGTCCTGTTTGCTGGCATTGGCAGACTGGCTATAACCGTCAAAATTCCAGTAGCTGGCATCTGCTTTAAGACCAATCACATCGGCATGGCCTATGCTGCTCAGTCCTAATCCTAGTAATAATGCAGTGAATAATTGTGTACGCATTTCTAATTTTCCTTACGCTTTCTTTAAATTGAGCGATTTTGTTACCTAAATACATCTTCTTAAACGTAATCAGTAAGTGCATGATATAGGTAATTTCTAAAATGTATATGCTAATGTGAAGGGCAGAATAATGGGATCGACAGCAGCACAACATCATCAAGACTATCCATTATATGTGGCAGGACAGCCGGTACAAACGGGTGAATGGCTGGAGGTCAAACATAAATATAGTCAGGAGCTTTATGCACGTGTCGCGCTGGCAGATGCTGAAACTTTAGAAAAGGCAATTCAGTCTGCGACTCAGGCAGAAGCAGAAATGGCAGCATTGGAACCTTTCCAGAAACAAAAAATTCTGCTGCATTGTGTGAAGCGGTTTAATGAAATCCGTGAAGAACTGACTGAAATCCTGATTGCGGAAGGTGGCAAGCCACGTAAAGCAGCCGGTGCAGAAGTAGAACGTCTGATCAATACCTTCCAGATTGCGGCAGATGCGGTCACCCAGATGGATCAGGGCCGTATTTTGCCTCTGGCAGTCACTGCCGCAGCTTCCGGTTATCAGGGCATGGTCAAACAGGTACCGATTGGCGCCGTTTCCCTGATTAGTCCATTTAACTTTCCATTAAATCTGACTGCACACAAAATTGCGCCGGCAATTGCTGCAGGTTGTCCATTTGTATTAAAACCGGCGAGTCTGACTCCGGTTTCAGCCTTAAAAATTGCCGAGATTCTGGCAGAAACTGATTTACCGAAGAATGCATTCTCAGTTCTGCCGTGTCCACGTGATCTGGCGGATGTACTGGTTACAGATGACCGTTTTAAATTGCTAAGCTTTACCGGTTCCGATGTCGTGGGCTGGGATATGAAAGCCCGTGCCGGCCGCAAAAAAGTTACTCTGGAACTCGGTGGCAATGCCGCAGTAATGATTGAGCCAGATACTGAACTTAGTGAACAGCTGATTGACCGTCTGATTGGTGGCGCTTATGGTCATGCAGGGCAGGTGTGTATCAGTGTGCAACGTATTCTGGTGCATCAGGATATTTTTGAAGAACTAAAAGACAAGCTGGTTCAGAAACTGCAACATCTGAAAGCCGGTGATCCGGATCTGGAAACAACTTTGCTGGGGCCAATGATCAAGGAAGCTGAAGCTAAACGTTTGCATCGCTGGATGGAAGATGCCGTAGCGCAAGGTGCCCATGTACTGACTGGTGGTGAAGTGAAAGGGGCGATGTTTGAACCGATTCTTTTGGAAAAGGTAGATCATCAACTGGAAATTTATCGTAATGAAGTTTTCGGTCCGGTCGCCATTATTGAAGCTTATAGCGATTTTGAATCAGGGATTGCTTGTATTAATAGCAGTCGCTTTGGTCTGCAAGCCGGTATCTATACCCAGAATCTGCAGAAGATGATGTATGCCTGGGATCATCTGCATGTCGGCGGTGTCATCATTAATGATATTCCATCTTTCCGTGTTGATAATATGCCTTATGGTGGTGTCAAGGATTCCGGTCTGGGTCGTGAAGGCATTCAGTCTGCGATTCGTGACATGCAGGAAGAACGTATGCTTGTCATCAAATGTTAAGCTGACCGAATCAATCAGTACTATTCCACAATCGGCATAAGGCAGGTCGGTTGTGGAATTTTGCTTTTTATTGCTTAAAAAGGTAGCAGGCTAGGTAGAAAAGATAAGCTGAATAAACTAAGACACAGCTCTGTTTTTATTCAGAAGAAAATGAACGAAGAAGATTTAAAAACACTTTTTCAATCTCTATTTAATACTTGATGAATTAAGAGCGAAAAATAGCTTGAAAACTGTAGTAAAACTTAAAAACAATATATTCCAAAAAGTTTACATACATATAATCAATAAAATCAAGGGCTCAGCGTAGAATTATTGAGCATTTGATAAGAATAGATTATAAAAAAAGAATGTTTTAAGCAGAAATTACAGAAAAAAATTGAAAAAGTCAGTATTGTTGAACCATCTACAAGGTCGGCTTTCTGCTCAGACTTTAAGCAAGCTGTCCGGCTAGCTGACCTGTTTGTATATTAGAATTCGATGCCCAAAAGGTATAACTCTAATTCAAACACCCGAAATAATTGAAATGCTTCTTCAGTGCTCGCGACATAACCATAATAAGCAGTATTGAATGAAGTTTAAAGTTTAGGTGTTCTATGACAGATACTCGAGAGAATTGGTCGGCACGATCAGGATTTATTATTGCAGCCATTGGCTCTGCCGTTGGTTTGGGGAATATTTGGCGCTTTCCATACGTTGCCTATGAAAATGGCGGCGGGGCATTCCTGATTCCTTATCTGATTGCGATTTTTGCAGCAGGTTTACCTTTATTATTTTTAGATTATGCAGTCGGACATAAGTTCCGCAAAGCACCACCGATGGCCTATAAAAAACTCATGAATGCAGAATCTCTGGGTTGGTGGCAGGTCATGGTGACCCTGATCATCGGGATTTATTATGCCAGCGTCCTGTCTTGGGCCGGCAGCTATATGATTTATTCCTTTGGACAGCAATGGGGCACAGATACACAAGCCTTTTTCTTCAATAGCTACCTGCAAAATGGTGAGGGCTTAACTTTCGGTTTCGTCCCTGTGCTGTTCTTTGGTCTGGTGATCGTTTGGGCAGCTGTGATGCTGATTCTTTACGGTGGGGTACGCCGTGGGGTGGAACTGGCGAATAAAATCTTCATGCCATTACTGGTAATTTTATTCACGATTCTGGTGATTCAGGCGGTACGTTTACCAGGTGCAGTCGATGGCTTAAATGCCTTCTTTACCCCAAACTGGGAAGCCATGACCAATTATAAAGTCTGGCTGGCTGCATTTGGTCACATCTTCTTCTCACTTTCAGTGGGTTTCGGGATTATGTTGACCTATGCCTCTTACCTGAAACGTAAAACTAATCTGACCGGTTCAGGTGTCGTGGTGGCATTGGCTAACTCGTCTTTTGAAATCCTGGCAGGTATTGGGGTTTTTGCAGCACTTGGTTTTATGGCGTTCAGTTCAGGCGCGAAAGTTGAAGATGTGGTATCTGGTGGTATCGGTCTGGCCTTTATTGCCTTCCCGAAAATCATTTCCAGCTTAGGTGCAGGCGGTGACCTGTTCGGCTTCCTGTTCTTCGGTTCATTAACAGTGGCAGGTATTACCTCCATGGTGAGTATCCTGCAGGTGCCAATTGCGGCATTCCAGGACAAACTTGGCTGGTCGAAGAACAAGTCAGTGACGATTATTGCGGGTGGTTCAGCAGTTGTATCTACCTTAATGTTCTCGACTCATAGTGCCATTACCTTTGTCGATATCATTGACTACTTCGCTAACAACATTGGTATTGTGGGTGGTGGTCTGTTCTCGATTATTTTATTGTCCTGGTTCCGTCGTCCATTGATGAAACAGCTGGAAACACATGTGAACGAGTTTGCCAGTCTGAAACTGGGTGGCAGCTGGAAGTTCATGCTGACTGTGATCACACCGTTATCTTTATTATCAGCATTAGGTTTAACCCTGAAATCAATCATGGCAGAGGGTTACGGTGATTATCCTGCAAGTACGTTATGGATGATTGGTGGGGGTACAATTGCATTCTTTATTCTGGGTGCCATTTTGTTCAGTCTAGTGAAAGATCGTCATAGTTAGGAGAACGAATATGAATACATCTGCATTAATTATGATGATTTTCTCCATGGTTTTATTATGGGGTGGTCTGGCACTGGCTGTCATGCATCTGGCAAAAAATCCAGAAGAACCAGAAGACTAAAAATCTTCACATAAACACATTGTTGCTGTAAATGAAAGTCATTATCATCTTTGCTGATAATGACTTTTTAATGGGCAGACTTATGGGAATTGCTCCCGTTACCGATGCACAAGTCTATACCGCTTTTGCAGTGACATTTTTGGCAGGTCTGGCTACCCTCGTGGGTGGGGGATTGGTGCTGTTCTTGAAAAAACCGAATTACCGGGTTTTAGCCTTCGGACTGGCCTTTGCTGCCGGAGCAATGATCTATGTCTCGCTCACAGAAATTTTAAATAAATCTATTAGTTCTTTTAGCCTGGCTTTTGATGAAAAATCCGGTTTTGCTTATGGTACTTTTGCCTTTTTATTGGGTGTGGTACTGGTCTTATTGCTGGATCGATTCGTTCCTAATCCGCATGAAACCATTGAGGCTCAATCGAAACAGGATCTGAGTCAGCCGCAATTACTAAGAACAGGACTACTGACGTTATTTGCGATTAGTGCACATAACCTGCCAGAAGGATTGGCGACTTTTTTTGCGACGCTGGAAAGTCCTGCACTGGGTGCACCATTGGCGGTTGCCATTGCGATTCATAATGTGCCTGAAGGTGTTGCGATTGCATTACCGGTTTATGGTGCAACAGGCCGTAAAGACTATGCACTTGTGGCTAGTCTGGTTTCAGGCCTTGCTGAACCTCTGGGCGCTGCGCTGGGTTATTTCATTCTGGCGCCGTATATGAGCCATACTATTTATGGCATGGTGTTTGGGATTATCGGTGGGGTGATGGTTTATCTGGCACTGGATGAACTTTTGCCAACTGCGAAACGTTTTTCTAAAGGTCATGAAACCGTGTATGGTCTGGTCAGCGGGATGGCGGCACTGGCGACCAGTCTAGTGATTTTTAAATTTGTACAATAAGAATCTCAAATCAAAACAATAAAAAAGGCAGCCGAAGCTACCTTTTCTTTTAGCAATATCATTTAAGCAGTTTTTTCAATCCGGCAATAGAAGAATCCATCGCCTTGACCAGTTTTAGGGAGAAGCTGACGACCATGGATCTGTTCAATGCCCCAATCGGCTTCAATTTTAATTTCTTTAGCCTCGGGATGTTTGCTAAAGAATTCGACCATCTGCTGTTCATTTTCCGCTTTGAGAATTGAACAGGTGATATAGAGCAGGGTGCCACCGACTTTCAGTTGCTGCCACATATTTTCCAGAATCTGCTTTTGCAGCTCTACCGTCTGGGTAATATCGGTTGAATGACGTAACAGACGAATATCGGGATGGCGACGCATTACACCGATGGCTGAACAAGGCGCATCCAGTACGATACAGTCCGGCTGTTCCGGTGCCTGCCAGGTAATGGCATCTGCGGCTTTAATTTCAACGTGTTCGCCTTCTAATAACAGACGTTCAAGATTCTCAGTGACACGTGTTAAACGCTTGGCATCCTGATCCAGCGCAATCAGTTTACACGGCTGATATTTTTCTAGAATATGCGCCGTTTTACCACCCGGTGCTGCACAGGCATCAATCACAAACTTATCATCCAGATTTGGCAACAAGGTAGCACAGAGCTGGGCATGTTCATCCTGTACCGAAAAACCACCGACATCAAAGCCGGGTAAGTCAGGTACCTGTACAGTGGCATCGAGAATAATCCCAACTTTGGAAACAGTACAGGCATGGGCAGGAATTTCGTGCTCGTCCAGAATTTCCAGATAGTCTGCGCGGCTAACCTGACGTTCATTTACGCGCAGGGTCAGTGGAGCAATCTGCTTTAACTCATGACTCAATTCAGTAAGCTGTTCTGGCCAGTCTTTTTTCAGGCGTTTAAAGAGCCAGCTTGGCAGGCCATGAGCCTGATCCAGTGCTGCCTGAAATTCCGATGTTTCACGTGAAACACGGCGCAGAATGGCATTCACTACGCCACTTAAAGCCTGATAACCAAGTTGCTTTACTGCAGTCACGGTTTCAGAAATGGCAGCGTGTGGCGCGATTCGGGTTTCCAGTAACTGGTATAGGCCGACATAAAGACAGGTTTCGACCGTGTCATTATTTAAAGGCTTCACCAGCAGTGGCAGAGTAATACTTTTAAGTGCATACCATTGACGCAAAGTACCCAATACCAGTTCATGGAACAGGGCACGGTCACGGTCGGCCACTTTCTTTAAATGCAGCGGCAAGATACTGGCCAGAGATTGTCCTTGCTGTACAGCAAGTAAGGTACGAATCACTTGGGCACGCAAGTTAAGGTGAGATGTGCCTGATTCAGAATGACTCATGCCAATAATTGTCCTACATGTAATTTTTGGGTCTGGTTAATTTGTACCGGATTGAGCGGTTTGCCGCCCGGCCATTGTAGTGAAGTGAGACACACTGCTTTTTCATCACCACAGGCCACATGTACACCCTGTTTATCAATCGCTAGAATCGTGCCAGCGACATGACAGTGTGCATTTTTTTCTGAAAGTACCGAACCCCAAACCCGCAGGTTGTTATTTTCATCCAGAGGAATAAAAGCGACTGGCCAAGGATTAAAGGCACGGATATTACGGTCAATATTAGAGGCAGTACAGCTCCAGTCAATTCGGGCTTCTGCCTTAGACAGCTTATGAGCATAGACGGTAAGTTCTTCGTCCTGCACTTCCCGGGCAGCTAAATACTGTTGTAATTTTTCTTCAGATTCCAGTACCGCTACAATTGCTTCAGCACCTTGAGCAGCTAGTTTATCATGCAGGCTGGCTGAGGTATCTTCTGCAGTAATTGGACATAAGGTTTTATACATCATGTCACCAGTATCCAGCCCGGCAGCCATTTTCATGATGGTCACGCCAGTTTCGTGATCACCTGTTGCAATTGCACGTTGGATCGGCGCAGCACCACGCCAGCGTGGCAGCAGTGAACCATGAATATTCAGGCAACCATATTTAGGCGTATCCAGAACCACTTGCGGCAAAATCAGACCATAGGCAGCTACAACCATCACATCAGCATTCAACGCTTTTAACTCAGCCTGAGCAGCAAGACCTTCTTCAGTTGAAGACTTGAAATGAAGTGGCTGATATACCGGAATGTCATGTTCAAGCGCCAGCTGTTTCACAGCAGAAGCGGTAAGTTTCTGACCACGACCGGCTTTACGGTCCGGCTGAGTATAGACCGCCACAATTTCATGATCGGTTTTGAGAAGCGCAGCCAATGCAGTTGCTGCAAATTCTGGTGTGCCTGCAAATATGATTTTCACACATGAAATTCCAAATAAACTTGGCAGCTATTATAAGCTAAAAGCCAAATGGCCGCCTAATCTACAATGCACTTAACTGTTACAGCGATTATAGATTCCTACTTTTAATTAAATTTTATATAAAAAAAACTCATGCAAATTCTAAAAATTATTCATGAAAGTTTTGTATTGTCCGATCCATGATGGCGGTATAGTAGCTTTATTAAGAGATTTTTATTGTCAGCTCACCGAGACCTCTCTATAGACATTTTTGTCTGCATCTACAACGAATAGGTCATCTTGTAAAACAATGGCTTGTAGTATGATAGGTCTAACATTCGACTGATTTAAGCTCATTGTCAGTATGATCTAGCCAGAGTGAACCTTTTTCGGTTCATTTCAAGCTCAAACTTTGTTGGAAATATAAAATGCCTGACTATCGTTCAAAAACATCGACACACGGAAGAAACATGGCGGGTGCGCGTGGCTTATGGCGCGCAACTGGGATGAAGGATGAAGACTTCGGTAAACCGATTATTGCAGTGGTGAACTCATTCACCCAGTTTGTACCGGGTCATGTTCACCTTAAAGATCTAGGCCAGCTCGTGGCACGTCAGATTGAACAGGCAGGCGGTGTAGCAAAAGAATTCAATACCATTGCTGTTGATGACGGCATTGCGATGGGTCATGACGGTATGTTGTATTCACTGCCTTCACGCGACCTGATTGCTGACTCGGTAGAATATATGGTCAGCGCACACTGTGCCGATGCCATGGTGTGTATCTCGAACTGTGACAAGATCACTCCGGGGATGTTGATGGCAGCAATGCGTCTGAACATTCCAGTGGTCTTCGTGTCTGGCGGTCCGATGGAAGCCGGTAAAGTAAAAATCCGTGGTAATGACAAAGCGATCGACCTGATCGATGCGATGATCGTCGCTGCAGATGATAACTATACTGATGAAGAAGTTGCGGAATACGAACGTTCTGCATGCCCAACCTGTGGTTCATGTTCAGGCATGTTCACTGCGAACTCAATGAACTGTTTGACTGAAGCATTGGGTCTATCACTTCCAGGTAATGGTTCAACTTTGGCAACTCATGCGAACCGTAAAAAACTGTTCGAACGTGCAGGTTCTTTAATTGTCGAACTGGCAAAACGCCACTATGAACAAGACGATTACAGCGTATTGCCACGTTCAATGGTGACCAAAGCATCGTATGAAAATGCCATGACTTTGGATATCGCAATGGGTGGTTCAACCAATACTGTTCTGCATTTGTTAGCTGCTGCCAATGAAGCCGGTGTGGACTTTACCATGGACGACATCGACCGTCTGTCTCGTAAAGTACCAGTGCTTTGTAAGGTTGCTCCTGCGAAGAATGACGTGCATATGGAAGACGTGCATCGTGCCGGCGGGATCATGTCGATCCTCGGCGAGCTGGATCGTGCAGGCCTGTTAGATACCTCTGTCGGTACGGTTCACGAAGCAACTCTCAAAGATGCTTTGGACAAGTGGGACATCATCCGTACTGAAGATGAAGAAGTATATAAATTCTTTAAATCAGCACCAGGCGGTGTACCGACTCAAACTGCATTCTCACAAGATCGTTACTACTCACGTCTGGACGGCGACCGTGAAAATGGTGTGATCCGTAATGCAGAACATGCTTTCTCTAAAGACGGTGGTCTGGCTGTACTTTATGGCAACATCGCACTTGATGGCTGTATCGTCAAAACTGCCGGTGTAGATGAATCAATCCTGAAATTTAACGGTACTGCACGTGTATTTGAAAGCCAGGATTCTGCGGTAGACGCGATTCTGGGTGGTAAAATCACAGCAGGTGATGTAGTTGTGATTCGTTACGAAGGTCCACGTGGTGGCCCTGGTATGCAGGAAATGCTGTACCCAACCAGCTACCTGAAATCTAAAGGTCTTGGTAAAGATTGCGCACTTCTGACTGACGGCCGTTTCTCTGGTGGTTCTTCAGGTCTGTCGATTGGTCACGTTTCTCCGGAAGCGGCTGAAGGTGGTGCTATTGGTCTGGTTGAAGATGGCGACCGTATCGAAATCGATATTCCAAACCGTACCATTCACCTAGCTGTGGATGATGCGACTATGGCCGCTCGTCGTGCTGCTCAAGATGAAAAAGGCTGGCATCCAGTAGAAGACCGTCCACGTAAGATTTCTAAAGCTTTGAAAGCTTATGCCATGCATACCACAAGTGCTGCAAAAGGAGCGGTACGTGAAATCTAAGCTGTAAATTTTATAGCGCAAAAAAGCACTCCAGATGGGGTAATGCCAGTCAGTTAAGAGATTGACTGGCATTTTTTTGGGTATTTCTGTGGTTTCCCTTTCACAACTCGTGGGTAGTTTCTACTTCTTTTTTTCGGTAAAACATACCTTTTAGATTTTTCCAT
>NZ_VPDQ01000048.1:0-12305 GCF_013417535.1 Acinetobacter sp. YH12241
CCAAGCAGACGTGCACAGAAAACAGCGATTGAACAACGAAATCTAAATCCTGTGCTTGACTTGGAAATGTCCATATAGGACATTTCTATTTGGTTATTAGGTAGGACATTTCTACTTGGGAATAACAACACTTGTATATTAATATAAATATCAATCACTTGAAAATTTAGCCATGACTAAGAAAAAGCAAAAAATCGGCTTTTGTAATAAGTTGGTGAGTTTTTAAGCAGATCTGTAATATTTTGCCAGTAAATTTGATTAAAAAACGATCAATTTGGCAATCAGTGCCCATTTCATCGGCTTTCAGGATCCGAAACTATCCCCAATGGCTGTGGATAAAATTTAGGCTATTTTGTACGCCCTGGCGCACAACAATCTCGGCTCTTTGCGGCTACCAGGAACAGTGGAATTTTCCTATGATGAACTCATCAGGAACAGGAAGTTCCAAACAACAAGAATAAGAAAGATCGCACCAGGAGCGTGAGGTAAGACAGGAGTCATACCTAGCAACCCAATATGAGAAACCCCGGCAGGATGCTGGGGTTTTTTATTGTCTGCATTTAAGGTCTAATCAGTCTTAGCCAATTCATTTTGGTTGATAAGTTTAATCAGCGCATTTTGAACAAACTCATCAAGTTCAATCCCTTTTTCTTTTATGATGGTTTCTATCTTTGCTAGCGTTTCACTTTCTAATTCGAACTCGATTTCTGCTGATGTTTCCATGAGTAAATCATAGTTATTTTCGACTATCTTTTTAAAGGTTTCTTCTAGATCTTTTGTTGATGGAATATTGAAAGATAAGCGTAATGAGCTATTGATAATTTCAATATGGGTATACCCTAAATATTCAGTACTTTTTCCCACAAATCCTAAGTGCTTCATAAAAAACCTTAAATAAATATAGTAGAGAGCTGTCTAAATTAAGCCAGACTCTCTTTTACAAATTTTGGATCAACAATAAATAATCGAATAAGGGATGTTGCTGCTCCTGATGGTCTTCTCGCACCTTGTTCCCATGATTCAAGAGTACGTCTTGATACGCCAAGAATCTTAGCAAACTGATCTTGTGTTAGTTGAGCCTTTCTACGAGCTAACGCTACATCTGTCTCAGTGATTACGGTTCTTTTCGCTGCATTACTAGTAAGCATATCGTCGATGCCTTGTAATATTTCAGCTTCAATATCCCTAGTTGCTTCAAAAGCCTCAAGTTCTTTTTCAGTCATTAAACGAGTCATTTAGTTTCTCCACTAATGCTTGAAGAGTCTTCTTACTAAGCTGTACAGTTTGCTTTTTACTGTACAAGGTTAATAACCAAATCTCTCCATTTGCTAAACGATTAAAGTAGATGACTCTGACACCACCACTTTTACCTCTACCACCGCTAGTCCATCTAATCTTACGAATACCACCTGCATTAGGCTCTACATCTCCTGCTTCAGGATTTAATGCTAAGAATGTTTTGAATTCCTCATATTCTTCCTGAGTCCAATAAACAAGACAGTATTTAGTAAATAATGGAGTCTCACATATTGTATACATTGATTGCATTCATACTACCTTGTAGTAGTTTATTTTATACTACTTTGTGGTATTTTTAAATGATAATTCTTAGTTCTCAGGATTAAATGCCTATTTAAGTGATGTGCTGAAAAGGTTGCCGACACATAAAGTGACTCAGATTGAAGAATTGCTACCACACCGCTGGAAACCTGAACCGAATTAAAAAATAGGCATGGGGTTCAGCGGACGCTTACGTTCAATTCGTATAACCACCATTATGTTAAATAGAATCAAAAAACCTCCAATAAAATCGTTATAGTATTATTATTTATTGAGTAGATAAGAGAATTAAATTAGTGAAATACTCAAATGAACAAATAGTAAAAGCACTCTTACTTGCTCCTTTACCTTTACTTTTTTTAACAACAGTCCTGTTTATCGCAGTGAATCACGAATACAGCCTATACTCGATTTTCGTAGTTCTTGTAGGACACGGTCTTATTTACTTGGCTTATTGTATTTTGACTGTGCCTTTTAGCTACATATTCTCAATTCTTTTAAATCGTTATAACAGACTTAATTTATTAACCATCTGTATTACCTCTCTAATTATTGCTACTCCATTTTTTATTCTTTTAGGATGGGGGCATACTGGAAAGATTGCTGAAGATTGGTGGAAGATGTATACCAATACATGGGCTAGCTTTCTGGCTCTATTTCCTGGCTTATGTTATTGGCTGTTTTTAATTAACTTAAAAGATAAAGAATAGTTATGAAAAAAATATTATATTTTAATTTTTTAGCGATTATTTTGACTTACGTATCTTTGCTTTATCAAAAAAATATATTAGTTGCTCGCATAGTTGTAGATAAGCTTGAAAAAGTTAAAGTCATAGCTGGGGGATTTCCTCTCCAGTTCCTTATAGATGGTGAAACCTCTCCAGTCGGAAGTATAAGTATCAATCCTTTATTTATTTTCATCGGCATGGATCAATTTGTTTTTCTCAATTTTTTTATTGATTATTTATTTTGGATAAGTATTTTATTTGCTTTTTCTATGATTGTGAAAAAGTACAGAATTGTATAGATCTTCTAAAATTAACATAATACACGTTATACGAAGTTGAAAAATTGAGACTATAGCCTTAATTTTTATGTATTTTTTTAATTTAACACCTAGGCCAGTGCCTAGGTTTTTTCTGTTACATATTCATCTCGTATAACAGCCATTATGTTAAATGGATTTAATTTTGCTTAGCCTTATATTCATTAAATGCTTGAAGCATTTCTTTTTTCTGTTCTTTGGAGGCATCTGTATATGAGTAAAATCTTTCATAATCTTTTCTAAATTGGCTACTTTCAATCCTTTTAGCTAAGCCATCAATAAAACCTTTTCCTTGAGTCTGATACTGCTGAATCGTTTGTTCATCTAAGCAGATAGTTTTCTCCCAAGAAATTGCACTCATATTTATAAGAACATTGAGATATATATTTTCGCTATCCTCATATAGTTCCCAAAAATAAGGTTCTATTTCTATAAGCTGCATTCTACTAGTATTCCTAAACTTTTAATTATTTCTAAAATTAACATAATACACGTTATACGAAGCCAAAAATGGGGGCATGCAGCTCCCATTTTTAGTCTTTTATCCGCTTTTTTGCTTCATCATAAACAATGCTATCAGCTCGTTTTCCAACGGTAATTAGCAAAATAACTACCTGATCATCTTTGACCTGGTAAACAAGTCGGACACCAGCTTTTAATAATTTTATTTTATAGCAGCCTGCAAGATCACCTTTAAGCATATTCTTTGGAATATGTGGTTGCTCTATTACCTTAGCTAATTTTTTCTTGAATTGATCTCGTATAGCACTAGGAAGCTTTTCCCATTCTGCAGTGAAGTCCTTATGACGTAAAAGCTTATAAGTCATCTAATGTGACTTCCTCGAACATCTCTTTAGGATCATTAACACGTTTGCGAACAAGAGCTAATAAATCAGCATCTTCCTCTGAGAGTAAAGCTTTTTGTACTGGAAGCTTTCCAGTCGTAGCAATATATTCAAGAATATTAGTAAAGAACTCAGTAGGTGCAATTCCTTGTTCTTTTAGGATGGAATAAGACTTTTCTTTAAGGGCTTCATCGACCCTGAAATTAACAGTAGCCATCATTTTCCCATTTATTGAATGCATGAGAATATTGTAATGCAATATGCATTACAAAGATAGTTCGTATAACAACCACTATGTTAAATGGATAGTTGTTTAGTGGGAAAATCAAGTTTTTGAAATTTCAAATTGAAGTTTTTTCGTTCAATTAGTAATTGTAATTTATATTCTATTGAATAACTATTTCATAACTTTTCCTATCATATTTGGCTGCATACGTAGCTACTTCTTGATTAATCTTTTTATGATTTTTATCTAAATATGAAAAGATTATTGAATCCTCATTGTGCCGCTCGTAATTGATGGCGTATTTATATTCTGAATAAGGATAAAGAGTACCTAAGCTATAAGTTTTTTGAGCACTAATATAAGTTACTTTAAGGTCTGTAATTGGATAATCAGTCTGATTTTTAATAAAAATATATCCATCCTTTTCAAATGGCTGGCATCCTATAAGTAGAACTAATGTAAGACAGTAAAATAGGCTATTCTTCATTTTGGTAGTTCTTCAATTGGTCTTATGAGTCGATTAATAACTATAACTTTTGAGGTATCACAGCTATGATCTACTTCAGTTATCCAAGAATAATTATTTTTTTCTAGAGGATAGGATTCTCCGCCTCCATATGCTGCTTTATCACCTAAAAAATAAGTATCCGAATCTACTTTTAGGCTCTTAGTTTCCGTATCCCAATCTAGAGTTTTTGTAGCAAAAATTGGCAGAACTTTAGAGCCATCAGCATGTTCTAGGTATAGGCATTTACCTTCCCTAATAAGCTTAGCCTCACTATAACTTGCATTATCTGCTCCCCCCGTATATTGAATACGTGGAACAACTATATTTGATTCAATTTTTTCTGTAACTGGACTGCAGGCTGCAAGTAAACTTAATAAAATAAATTCTAATCTTTTCATATTAAAGGAATTTTTTGAGAGAGTAATAGAGAAATTAAAGCAAATTATTCCAAAAGGCTCTGATTAAAAATTGTTAAAATTAGTAGATATATGAGAGGAAATTATGAAAAAATTTTTATACTTCAATTGCTTATCTTTTATTTTTACTTATTTATCTTTGTTTTATCAGAAATATACATTAGTGGATCGTATAGTTGTAGACAAGCTTGGAAAAGTTAAAGTCATTGGAGGAGGATTTCCCTTACAGTTTTTAGTAGATGGTGAAGTATCTCCAGGTGGGAGTATAGCGCTAGATCCTTTAAATATTATTATAGGAATAGATCAATTTATCTTCTTATATTTTATTTTTGATTATTTGTTCTGGATAAGTGTTTTATTTGCTTTTTACATAATTTTGAAAAGGTACAAACTAAAACAGATTTTCTAAAATTAACATAATACACGTTATACGAATTCCCAAGGCATGGCTTTTAGTTATGCTTTTTTTATCAAAAGAGTATACCTGAATGATAGCGAGCCAAATCGCATACAATATCTATCATTAGACTTAATGCAATAATTAAATGATAGTATTATCATTAATCTAATAGAATTAAGATTAAATGATAGAAATGAATACACGTATTTATCTACGAGCTTCAACTAAAGATCAAGATGCAGAAAGGGCTTTGCAGATTCTTCAGGATCTAAACCAAAACTTGAATTTGGGTGAAACCATTGTGTACGTGGAAAACTATAGTGGTACGAAGTTAGACCGACCTGAATTGAATAAGCTACTGTCAGAAGCAAATCAAGGTGACACATTGTTAGTTGAAAGTATTGACCGCTTATCACGCCTAACCCAACGAGATTTTCAAGAGCTGAAGCGCAGGATCCAGGAGAAGGGACTTCGTTTAGTCGTAGCAGATCTTCCTACTACCTACCAAATGATTCAAACCAGTGACAGCATTACTCATTCAATCTTGGAACTCATCAACAATATGTTGATTGATCTTCTGGCAACAATGGCCCGCCTAGACAATGAGAAACGTATAGAACGTATTAAGCAGGGCCTGGCACGTTCGGGTTACAAACCAACAGGCAAGAAGGCAAATGAGGCTAAACATAAACGAATAAAAGAATTGCTAGTAGTTGGCAATATGACTAAGGAAGAAATTGCCAAAGCAGTGAATTGTGGAGTTGCAACTGTCTATCGAGTTGCTAAAGTTATCTAAAAGAGGCTTATCTCAACGCGCCCCCAATGGGGCACCGCTGCATTCAGGTTACTTCACATAAGAAATTTTATGTTAAATGATTGTTAGAAATGCCCCTTGATCGAGGCATTTTCTATAAAGAATACTAAAAACTAATTAAAGCCAACCAAGTTTCAAAACAAGGCAGTTCTCAGCAATCATATTTTTAAATTATATAACTCCCAACTGAGCTTTTGCTCCAACGATAAGGCTTTCATTTTGAGTTTCTAAGGCAAATAAACCATACATCAAAGGAGAGGCCGCTGCTCTTTCTAAAGTCTGTTCATATAGTTTATTCCAAACTTTACCCCCTAGTTTTTCATACTCGATGATTAGAGTTTTGAGGCTTTCTTCTCCAAACAAAGTTACATGCCCAGCAAAATCAATCGCTGGGTCATCTATATGGGCTGTTGACCAATCAATAACGCCTGAAACAGCTCCATCCTTTGAAGCTAGTACATGCCCAGCATATAAATCGCCATGTATAAATTGGGTGAAATCTGCCCATAGAACATCATTATCCAACCATTTTCTGTAGCGGGTTTCCAATTGCTCACTTATACCAATTTCAGATTTTACTAACTGCAAATTGTTTGCTATTTCAGGTCTTAAATCTGAAGGTTTCATAATTTTCAAATCATTTTCCCGAACTTCTTTTTCAGGAATACTATGGATTTCAAATAAGGTTTTTGCCAAAGATGTTATGTATTTCGGGCTATCTTTGTCCATATTCCAAATTATTTCATAGGTTTCAGCATCCAAATTTAAAACAGGATTATCTTTAAGTATGGGATAAGCCACTAATTCTGTAGATGAAATTCTCCAATCAGGAACCTCTACAGAAAGATGTTTTTTTACCAATTCTAAAATGCGTTTTTCTTTCTTGATTTGTTCCCTCATGCCATCACGACGAGGAATACGCAGCAACCATTGTTGCCCCTTTGTATCAAGAGCAAAAACGACCTTAAAATCAATGCCCATTTCATTGAAATTCATTTTGTCCGTAAGCAACAAGCCGTGTGCTTCAGCAAGTGATTGAATATCTTGAATTGTCATTTTTAATTTCCTTTAAAGAGTTCAATAATTAATGTTCGGATTAGATTGGCTATCATTAACAATCTCTCTCAAAAGTCTTGATGATTTTGTGGTCTTTGATCTCGTAGATAATGTCAGCAATATTATCGACCAATTGCTTGTCATGAGATACGAAGATAATAGTTCCTGCATAGGACTTCATCATTGTTTCTAATGCGGCAATACTTTTTAGGTCAAGATAGTTTCCTGGTTCATCCATAAGCAAAATATTATATTTTCCTAAAAGCATTTTGGATAAAAGCAGTTTGATGATTTCACCTCCCGATAAGTCGGATAAGTTTTTTTGAATATCATTCGCTCCGATCCCCATTGAAGCCAATACTGCACGAATTTCCGCAACTGTGTACTCGCACTCTTCCTGCATAAAGGAGAGCACAGATTTATGCGTGTTAAATTTATATCCTGTTTGTGTAAAGTAGCCAATTTCAGCTTTTGGAGATATGGTTAATCCATCAGCACGTTCTGATATCATTTTTAACAAGGACGTTTTCCCTGTTCCATTCGATCCAGTTATAGCGACTTTAGCGCCAAGCGGTATTATAAAGTTAGCGTCATCAAAGATAGTACGGCTACCAAATTTTAAGCTCAGACCATCTGCCGTAATCGGGAACTTATTGTGCAGTTCTAGGGCTGAACTTTGACGAAAACGAATAGAACGCAAATGCTCTGGTGCTTGAATATCTTCTAATGCAGCCAAACGCTTTTCCATACTCTTAGCTGCCTGATACAGTTTTCTTTGCTTGGTGCCAGTCATTTTTGCATGCCCAAGTCGTCCAGCACTTTCGGTAGAGTTTTTGGATTTTTCTCCTTTTTTCTTATTGTCTAATCGATTAGCTTGCTGGCGTTTTTCTTGCACAGCAGATTCTAATCGCTCCCGTTCCTTCATCATCAGCTCATATTCTACGGCTTGGTGTTGTCGCTCTTCTTCTTTTTGACGCAAGTAATCCGAGTAACCACCCCAATATTCCGTAATTTTACCGTCTTTTAACTCCCATATCTTGTCTACAACCATATCAAGAAAATATCGGTCATGACTGATAACAAGTAATGCTCCATCAAATGCTTTAAGTTGACCAATAAGTAGATCTATTCCATTGAGATCAAGGTGGCTGGTTGGTTCATCCGCTAGAATGCCATGTACTTGTTGGGAAAATGCGGCAGCAATTTTTGCACGAGTTTCCTCTCCGCCACTCATTGTGTCGTTTTGTACATTGGAAACACCAAGGCGAGATAACATTGCCCGGTCTTCGACCGTTTCTATTTCGATTCCGCCCAGTTGGCTGATATGTGCAAAATCACCAAAACGCTGTAATGTCGCTTCGGCTAAAACAATTTCGCCATTAAGTACTTTGAGTAAACTACTCTTTCCTGCTCCGTTATCACCCACAAGACCAATACGGTCATAAGAGTGAATTTCCAATTCATCAATATCCAAAACATCACGCCCAGCATAATCCAAGCGTATGTTTCTCGCTTTAATAATTAAACTCATTTTTATTTACTCCTGTTTAGCTCTTGAAATTTTTTATGCAGCAAACAGGATTTAGGTGAAAACAAAAGCTAGCATCACAGTGTCCTCCCAAAAAAAAAGCTATTCATCCACAGGGTGGACAAATAGCTAGTCAATTAAGTTATAACTGGAAACTATGCACTAAAAGCATACTTATAAATTAAGCATACTTTTACTTTATATATCCGCATATATTCTTAAAGACACAACAAAAGCCCACCATTATAAAATAGTGTCACTATGCAAATAGTTGTGTCTTAACGAATGCGGATAGAATGCATAAACTTACCTAAAAAATAAAATTCAGTTTTATGATAACTTTACTGTTAAAAGAAGTCTAGACAACCTTGTTTTATGCTTGGATATAAGGCTTATTTTAATATAAAATATTCTCAAAACTTTTTAACGAGTGAAAAAGTACTCAACCAAATAATAAAACAATTGAATTTAAAAGAAACCGATACCGTTTACGAAATTGGAACAGGTAAAGGGCATTTAACGACGAAACTGGCTAAAATAAGTAAACAGGTAACGTCTATTGAATTAGACAGTCATCTATTCAACTTATCGTCAGAAAAATTAAAACTGAATACTCGTGTCACTTTAATTCACCAAGATATTCTACAGTTTCAATTCCCTAACAAACAGAGGTATAAAATTGTTGGGAATATTCCTTACCATTTAAGCACACAAATTATTAAAAAAGTGGTTTTTGAAAGCCATGCGTCTGACATCTATCTGATTGTTGAAGAAGGATTCTACAAGCGTACCTTGGATATTCACCGAACACTAGGGTTGCTCTTGCACACTCAAGTCTCGATTCAGCAATTGCTTAAGCTGCCAGCGGAATGCTTTCATCCTAAACCAAGAGTAAACAGTGTCTTAATAAAACTTACCCGCCATACCACAGATGTTCCAGATAAATATTGGAAGCTATATACGTACTTTGTTTCAAAATGGGTCAATCGAGAATATCGTCAACTGTTTACTAAAAATCAGTTTCATCAAGCAATGAAACACGCCAAAGTAAACAATTTAAGTACCGTTACTTATGAGCAAGTATTGTCTATTTTTAATAGTTATCTATTATTTAACGGGAGGAAATAATTCTATGAGTCGCTTTTGTAAATTTGGAAAGTTACACGTTACTAAAGGGAATGTAGATAAATTATTAGGTATACTACTGACAGCTTCCAAGGAGCTAAAGAGGTCCCTAGACTAGCAAGAAGTACACAAGAAGCCTTAAAGATTATAGAAAAGCTTTTCCATGAAATGCTTAACATTATTTAATGTTAACATGTGGCTTTGTGGTAACTACCACGAGTGGTAACTTGTAACATGAAAAAAGTTACAAGTTACAAGTGGTTTATTTACGAACATAAAGGCTAGGAAAGCACTTGATAAGTATATCAAGTGCTTTTTTTCCGTTCGATTTTACTATCCAAGATACCGCTTGACGTACCTAATATTTTAGTGTGCTAAGGGCTTTGCTTTTTCTGGTTATAGTTCGTTCAAAAAAGACCGCAAGGGTAAATGCACGATCATAGATCGCCCTTGCAGCTTTTTAATCTCTCCACTTTTTTATAACCAAGCAAACGGTGGTAATCCTCCCTAAAAATAATTGAGTTTAAAAGTAGAAAATCGAATAACCTTGATTTAAGGAGATTTTCTATGAAAACATCTAAGTATTCAGACAGCTTGATCATGAGTATCTTGAAGCAAGCTGAAGCAGGAACACCCATACCGAACTTGTGCCGCGAACATGGTATGAGCTCTGCTACATTCTACAAGTGGAAGTCCAAATATGGCGGCATGGATCTTTCAATGATGACGCGGCTTAAAGAACTTGAGGCTGAAAATGCCCGTTTAAAACGCATGTATGCTGATGAGCGGCTAAAGTCAGACATCTTGCAAGATGCACTTTTAAAAAAGTTTTAAGGCCTGTTCAGCGAAAGTCACTTGCTCAGCAAGCTACTGAGCAATTTAAGATTTCAATCAGCATGGCCTGCTTAATTTTTAAAGTCAGTCAAACGTGTTATCGCTATAAAGCTCGTTTAGATGAAGAGAATCAACAGATTGCCGAATGGTTGATTCAATTAACCAATGATCATAAAACATGGGGCTTCAAGCTTTGTTTCCTGTATTTGCGTAATGTTAAAAAATACAAATGGAACCACAAACGTGTCTATCGCATTTATAAGGAGCTTGAGCTTAATTTAAGAATCAAGCCTAATAAGCGGATTAAACGAGAACAGCCAGAAACCCTTGCAGTACCGACAGCTAAGAATGAATCATGGTCAATGGACTTTATGCATGATCAACTCAGTGATGGACGTAGTTATCGAGTTCACAACGTGATTGATGACTATAATCGCGAGTCATTGGATATATTGATTGACTTTTCATTGCCAGCAGAACGTGTACTGAGAGGACTTGATCAGCTCATTGAATGGCGAGGCAAACCTAAACGCATTAGAACCGACAACGGCCCAGAGTATATAAGTGAGCTGATGGAAAAGTGGTGTGATCAGCATGGTATTGAGCATGTATTTACTCAACCAGGCAATCCACAGCAAAATGCATATGTTGAGCGATTTAATCGTACAGTACGTTATGAGTGTCTAAATCAATATTTATTTCGAGATCTGAGCGAGGTGCAGGACTATACAACTGACTGGCAGTACTTTTATAATCATGAACGACCTCATATGTCAGTAAATGGTTGTCCACCTATTTTTAAACAATAACAAGGCTTTAGATTTTCTACCCATTAATTCAATTAAAAATGGGGGTATTACCTAAGTTTTCTAATAAAAGATCTAAATACGTATCTTTCATCAATTGAGATTCATTGTTATTCAATATATTGTAGGTTGAAAGTATCAAATGTGAAAGTTGAGGATCAGAACGTAGGGTTGATTCGATAGCAAGTTCGATAGGCTCATTAAATATTCCTTCATAGCTTTTTTTTAACCATGCTGGATCTAAATGCATCATTTTATAAGTGAAGCCGAGAGGATCTGGTGCATTACCATCATGAACTTCTTCAGGTTCAAGCATGAAAGTTTGACCTTGATAGCTATCAATAATTTTTTTTCTACAATTGAATTGTTGATGTCCTAACTCTGTTACCCCTATAAGATAACTTGAGTGTAGATGAGGATCGTATGCAAAGCCTTTGAAGTGGGCATGAATTAGTTCTATACCTGTAGACTTATCCTGTGTGACATTGACCCAATTGCTCATATTTACTTAATTAGTCCTAATGGATTTAGCTTATCAAAAATTATCTAATGAAGAAATTCTAAAATTAACATAATACACCTTATACAAAATGCCCTTGTAAGCCCTTAATCAAGGGCATTTTTAGTCTCTACTTAACATAAAATTTTGGTGGTGCTTCAAAAAGTATGCTGCCTTTAAATGAAGCCATTATTGATGTAAAAGAAAAGAAGGCTAAATCAAAAGCTTTAAAATGGTTTTCAAGCTTTTTTGAAAAATTACAGCTTCTTCTGAAGCTACGCCTAATTCTATGCCTTATTTTGCAATTATTGCCTTCAATACCTACAGTAAAAAATTTACCAATACTTTGCTTACCATTTTTAAAAGCAGTGATGAAACTGTCCCAATGATCACTTGCAATTCGGGTGTAGTGAATATCTAATTGTTTAAGCTTTGTCTTCAATTGTTAGACTGTAGCTAAATCTCGTTTACCCCAAACATAAGCAACAATTTCACCTGTTTCTCGATGATAGGCGTAAATAAGCCATTGTTTATTCTTTTTATTTCCAACAAAATTCCAGAACTCATCTACTTCGAGAGATTCATAATGACTTTGCTGAGGCTGAATTTCATAGGTTGATTCAGTTAAAGTACGTAAAACTTT
>NZ_VPDQ01000049.1:0-11447 GCF_013417535.1 Acinetobacter sp. YH12241
AAAGAGTACTTTGATTATCATCTTAAAGAAACTGAATGGCGTTGGATGAGGGAACCTAATGAGTTAGCAACTGAGCTGTGGAACCTCATTAGGTAAAATTAAGTGTAAATCTGCTAGTCTAGAGCCTTTACATTATAAAAATGGCTTAAATCTCAAGGGCAAGCAGCATGGAAACAATCCTCGGTTTATGTATCGGTATCGGCTTGAGTGCAGCCTCTGGTTTCCGTGTTTTTGTGCCTTTGCTGATAATGAGTATTGCCGCATTGATGGGCTGGTTTGAACCGATGACCGGTTTTGAATGGCTGGCCATGCCGGCAGTCTGCCTGGCTTTAGCCATCGCGACCCTCTGTGAAATCGCTGCGTATTATATTCCCTGGGTGGACAATGCCATCGATACAATTGCAACGCCTGCTGCCATACTGGCCGGAACTCTGACCACGATGGCTGCCAGCAGTGGAGAAATGTCCCAGTTTGCAGCTTGGGCCGCAGCGATTATTGTCGGTGGCGGAACAGCAGGGGCCGTGCAACTGAGCAGTGTTGCAGCACGTGGACTATCAACTGCCACTACAGGCGGTGTTGCGAATCCCGTACTCTCAACCGGAGAGTGGATCGGGGCTATTCTGTTATCCATTCTGTCATTGCTTTTGCCAGTGCTAGCTGCCTTGCTGGTTGTAATGCTAGCCATCATGGCAATTCGCTGGATACGTCTAAAAAAGAAAAACAAGCTAGAAAATTCCGCCTTATAAGAATCAGATAAATAAATATTTATCACTCATTCTTAATGAAATATTTGCTTAAAGAAAGGCCCTCATCTTGTTCATTAAATTGCTTGATTTTTATTCAAAAAAGACATAATTTTATTATGGGATTATAAAAGGCATAATTTTTGTATGGTTTTATTTGTGGTTGAACTTTATAAAAACAATATTAGGGGAACTATAAATGATTAAATTTATTGTAGATGAACAAGAGTCTGCCCAAGGCGTGCACTATATTCATAACGCAACACGAGGCTGTGAAGACCTGCCAGAATTTGATAACCAGATTCTGATTGGATATTTTGCTAATTATGATCTGGCTTATAAACGCGCAAGAATGAACTGGCCGAGGGAGAAAGTAGAGGGCTGTCATAAGTGCTGTACAGAATGAGATTTATAGACATATTGGTCGTCATTTAAAACCCGCTATACAGTGGGTTTTATCATTTATCCTGTTTGAAAAATGATCAATTTGACCCCATATAAAACTATAGATTTATCATGTTTAGGGCTGCTCAATTGCAACATTATCTTGATCTCAATCATGACTCGGGTGTGGCCAATTATGAGATTGGCAATGAGTTTATTCGGGTTCAATTTAAGAAAACTTCGAAAGTGTATACCTATAGTTATAGCAGTACGGGCTATCAGCATGTGGAAAATATGAAACAGCTGGCCCAGTATGGTGATGGCTTAAATGCCTATATCAATCATCATACCCGTCATCTGTTTGTACGCTAAAAAGTGATCGCTGGAAGTGAGAACTGAAACTTTTAGCTGAAAATATTTAAACCATTTCCCTTTAGATCACAGATACAAATCAGCAGTTCCTGAACATTTGATCAATCTGTTAACTTAAGGATAGATGGCTCTACAGGCAGGGAATCACTATGAATCTCGATTTCTGGTGTCGGTTTTTACTTTATACATTGGCTTTGAATTACAGCATTTTAATGCTCTGGTTTTTGCTGATTGTCTGCACGAGACTGGGTGAAACGATTGCATGGTCAATGGTTTCAGCTCTCAGATCCAACTTTTGATGCCATTCACTATAGCGGCATGGCCATTTATAAAGTCGGGATATTCCTGTTCAATCTGGTTCCGCTAATTACCCTATATTTGATGGGGAAAAGTTAGGAGATAAAACTTTCCAAAGTTCCAGGAATAAATAAAACTGATAGTCGCATCAGCATTACACAGAGCAGTTTAAGGCTTATAATGCTCGAAACAGGATAACAATATGGAAAAGGAGTTCGGATCAATGAATCAGTTTAAACCTGCCTTGATTTTAGGGGCTTTGATCGGCTTGGGAATGATTATCGCCGGATTCATTTTGGGCAATAGTGCGGTCAAGATTAAACAGTATGAGCGGATTGTTTCCGTAAAAGGGCTGTCTGAACGTGAAGTGAAAGCCGATGTCGCCGTCTGGCCGATCCGTTTTAGTGGCGGCAGTCAGGATCTGACCGAACTGTATGACACCATGGAGCTGCAAACCCAGCAAATTCAGGCTTTCTTAAAAGGTGAGGGTTTTAAGGCAGAAGAAATTACCACCGGTTCTCCAGTCACTACAGATAAATATGCCCAGCAATACGGCGGTGATGCCAATGTTGCCTTACGTTATACCGCGCATCAGACCATTACGGTTTATACCCACAATATTGATGCAGTCCGTGCAGCGCAAACCCGTCTGGTCGCTCTGGGTAAAAAGGGCATTGCTTTTGGTGGTGATGATTCCGGGCAAAGAACGGAATATATCTTTACCAAATTGAATGACATCAAACCAGCCATGATTGAAGAAGCCACGCAAAATGCCCGCAGTGTGGCAGAAAAGTTTGCCGCGGATTCTCAAAGCCGTCTCGGGAAAATCAAAACTGCCAATCAAGGTTTGTTTAGCATTGAGGACCGTGACAGCAATACGCCTTATCTAAAGAAAGTTCGTGTGGTTTCTACAGTGGATTATTATCTGGCTGATTAAATGGCTGGAAAGCTGAATAGAGGGGTCTAAAAAATTTAGAGCAGAATGAGGTTTTACATGAAGATAAATTCCAGTAATTCTGCTCTTTCTGCAATAAAAGATCTTTATTTTGAGGTGAAAGGTAAAAAATTCTTCTTCAAATATATTTAAAGAAAAATATTTTCAAAAATCGGGAAAATTAAAAAATCTTAGGAAATTAATTTTGCCGCAGCTTGGCTACTATAGATCTCAAGGGTGTGATGGGATCGAAAAGAGTAGCATGCTGTGAGTGGCGCAAAACGCGAGTGCAGTACGAACCCAAAAGGTCTCGATTCGGCTTAGGACGCTATAGACCAAAAGTTTATAGGCTATAAGATCATTTCTTACAAAGAGTGATAGTTGAAGTAAACCATCAAGATGTTTTCCCAACACCCTCAAAATTTTCTCCTCTCATAAAAACAATCTTCTCCTCCAAACTGTTGAACACCTTCCCTACCCAGTCACTTATATTCTTCCTAAATAGCTGTAAATTCATTTGAGATTCAAATAAATACTATTTTAATCACATATCTAATCTATTTTATTTACAGCCTATAGCTTTCGACTATTTTATGTTTAAATACTACTCTAATGTCGCTGGTTGTTTATAAGTATTTGATATAAATAATTTAAAGTATAATATGTTTAATATTTGCTCACAAATTATATCCTTGAAAAATAAAACAGAATGCTATGATAATTTTGCATATAAGAAAGGGGCACGTCCCATGAAAAAATATGAATTAGAAATCAGTTATCCGCATCAAGAAGAAGACGAAGCAGAGCAGCTAGGCAGCTTATCGGCAGAAGAAATTCTCTCTACTTTCAAGTCCATTAACTGGCAACAGTTACGGGTTTTACAATTACAGATGCAAGCCGCCATTACCACTTTTACCGTAACAGACTCCGATGCTGAACAGTCGATTCAGATCACACTGAATGAACTGGCGCCGTCAGGTCAGCTTGAGTTCAGGCTGGAAAGTGATATTGAAGTCGAAGCTCAACATAAAATTCTGGGACTGTTTAGCCTGAAAAACAAAGACTATGTGTCATTTCGCAATCTGACTATGTCACAGGTTCAGCAATATCTTATGGCATTTTTAAATGAAGATCTCGACAGACTGAAAACCCAGTATCAGTCGGGTCATTCAGTATCTCCCATCAGTGCAGCGTCCAAAGCTTAGTCAGGCACTGATCCTGTAACAGGGCTGGATTGACAGTATTCCCTGACATTGTTATTTTGCGCGTTTTCTCCTGAATGCTTACAGCACATGCCTATTAACGACAACTTTGTCTACGCGCCGCCTCAAGACCCATTGCATATTCTGTATGAAGATGATGATCTGGTTGTCATTGAGAAGCCGGCCGGTTTGTTGTCTGTTCCGGGACGTTTGCCTGAGCATCATGACAGTGCTTATCTACGGGTACTAGAGCGTTATCCGAATGCCAAAATTACCCATCGTCTGGATATGGCCACGTCTGGTATCCTGATGTTTGCCAAACATCGCGATGCTGAAGTGGCGGTCAGCAAAATGTTTCAGGCACGTACAGTCAGCAAACACTATATTGCGCTGGTACAGGGAGAAATTCAGGCCGAGGGCAGTGTCGATGTACCTTTGATTACTGACTGGGAAAATCGCCCTCGGCAAATGGTGCATTTTGAACTGGGTAAAGCTGCCAAAACACTCTATCAACGGCTGGGATATCTGCCTGAGCAAGACATCAGCCGGGTATTACTAACGCCAATTACCGGGCGTTCACATCAGCTCAGAGTCCACATGCTGCATATCGGTCATCCGATTACGGGCGATAAAATCTATCATCCGGAACCAACGCGTAGTCCTCTTAATCGCATGGCCTTGCATGCCAGTGAACTGACTTTTACTCAACCCTTGAGTGGTCATAAAGTTGAAATTCTTGCACCTGCACCATTTTAGTAAAATTTAAGCATTCAAAAAATGAATATGGATTCTGATAAATATTTAAATTTTAGTAAGCTGCAACAGAAATGTCAGAATTTATTTCAGTCATCGGAAAATTATGGAGTTGAATTTAAGCAGTTTTCTAGAAAAATTATGTTCTGAATCATGTCTTATCAAGTAATGATTTTTTGAAATTAAAAAAGTGTACCCGGAAAAATTTCAGGAATCATTTAAGGGACTTTATCACTTTATCTTTAGTTTAACTGTTTGATCTATCTATTTTTATTCAGTTTTTATCAAGATTTGCAGTCTCTCAGGGGTTTGTTCTTATAACATTCGATATAAAAATAAAAACCCCTTTAATTGATTATCACCAACAGATTCATTTTAAGTAAATTGATAGGCATAAAAATATTAAGGTTTTATAGGTGAAAAATCATTTAAAAGATCAATTATATTAAATGTTTATGGTCATTTTTTATCTTTGATTCTCATCATTAAATTATGCAGAATAACTTTAAAACATCATAAATTTTTAATTTTTTAGTGCCTATATATGGTGCAAGGGGTAAGGGACAGGATGATGCTAAGTGGCGTGCTCTTTGTTCTCGCAAGTGTTTTAATCATTGTATTACTATGGGTATTCAATAGCCTGAAATTATCAAGAAACAATATTCAGTCCTTACAGGAAAATCTGGATCATTCACGCAGTAAATTGGCTGATTATGAAACACAAGTTGATGAATTAAATTATGAAATGACCCAGCTACGGATGCAACTGGGAAGTGCCAGAACTGAACTGAATAAATATAAACAATATCAGGATATCTGTGACATCGAACAATACATTATTAACCGCAGCTTGCAGGCCGAAAATTTCGTAGAAGTAACCAAGCTTGATGCTTCCATCATGCTGGATGATCTCAAAGCCTATATCGCTCAGGTCAAAGCGTATTTACAGAATTTACAGACTCAGGCCGAAGCTGATATTGAGCGACAGGCTCGAAAAGCTTTACAGGCTTATTATCAGCAGGCTAAAGAACAACAGCGACTGCAAGAAGTAGTTGAAGCTCTCGAGCATAAGATCAAGGGCTATCAACATGGTTTTGATCTGCCGGTCACGCAGCTTCTGGATCAGCTCATTAGTGGCTACAACGATACTGATGCAGCCCGGCATTTACTGACTATCAGAACACAGATTGAGCAGGCCAAAGAACAGCAGCAGGTGGCCAGCTGTAATTATGTCGATGAGGATCGTCGCAAGAGCACCATCGAGATTTTGAGTCTGGCATTTAATAGCAGGGCAGAATTCTATTTGTCCCAGTTAAATACTCATAATCTGGGTGAAATGCTGCAATCCTTAAAAGATGATTATCGCCTGATGAACTATAAAGGACAAAGCTTGAGCCAGGCCATGATTCAGGAGTCTTATCTGAACTTACGTCTGGAAGAGCTTAAATTCGCCGCCGTTTTACTTGAGCTTCAACAGAATCAAGTGTCTGAGCCATCTGCAGTGATCGCTTCCTAACTACAATTAAAAAAGACAGATCAACCGATGAAATTTTTTAATCTGCAGATTGATATGCAGGTATTTTTAATTAGATGAAAATGCAGCTTTTTTTCTCAAATTCTTAAATTTATATTGATAAAATTCAGTTGTTTATTTAGAGAAAGTTAATTTTTTTTCATATTCTGTACTCGATAATTCAAATAAAATAAGTTAAGCTGAATCGAATAATAAAACATCATAATAAGGATATCTCTATGGCACGCGATTATGACAAATTCCCTGACGATGAAAATGGTCATGTACTGTGGCAAATGTATCAGGATGGTGATGATCTGCAGGACGACCATGAAATTGAATTCTCGATAGCCTTTAATAGTGAAGAACAGGCTGACCGCTGTGCATTGCATCTGCTTAAAGAAGAACAAAAGATAAGCCTATATCAGGATGAGGAGAGCGATACGCTGGAGTGGACAATTACCATTCATGTCTATATGCAACCTACCTATGAAAATATTGTCGACTTAGAACAATGGTTTACCAGAATTGCCGCTGAATTTCAGGGTGAATATGACGGCTGGGGCTGTATGGCCTATGTCTATGATGATGAGGGCGACTCAGAAGAGGGCGAAAGCAAACTTCGTAGCAGCTAATCAAAATTTCCTTATTTAAGCCCGGTTAAGCCGGGTTTTTTATGGCCTGCGGTATTGGTCGGGTCAACTGTAGTTTTTTGTTATACATCCTATAAAATAGATAGATAACAATTATATTTAGGCCGTACAGTATGTTGGGCAGTTATTTAAATACTGAGGCCGACGAGATCGGGATGATCCGTCCGAATAATAAATAAAAATAATCTTTCAGTAAGAACAAGAAAAAAAGGTAGGCTGAAATGAGTTATACCCTAAAAATGCATCGCGTATTCAGTGCGCCACCGGAACGGGTGTACCGGGCCTTTATTCATCCAGATGCCATCGCAAAATGGCTGGCACCGCATGGCTTTACTGCCAGAGTTGAGCATGCCGAAGTCAAACCGGGAGGCAGCTATAAAATCACCTTGACCAATTTTGCCACTGGTACCCAGCATCATTTACATGGCACCTATCATGAAGTTATTCCTAACCAGTTACTGCGCTATACCGATTGCTTTTCTACACCTGAGGTCAAAGGTGAAATTGAAGTCACGCTCATCTTTGAAAAAGTGTCTGTAGGCACCAGCCTGCATATTATTCAGGTGGGTTATCCGGATCTGGTACCACCATCTGCATGTCACTTAAGCTGGCAGGAGTCATTGCAGCTTTTGTCCTGGCTGGTCAATCCACATATTTTAGATGGTTAAGTTCAGTTAATTAAGTCGAGCGGGAGATCCTTTTAAAGCTTGAGCATGAACCCACCCAAAGATGCTATAGTTCAGCTTTAATTTTTTGTTTTTTCTTTTATTTTTTTATTTTGTTGAGGTTGCTATGGCTCTACCACAATGCCCAAAATGCCAGTCTGAATATACTTATGAAGATGGTGACTTGTTAATCTGCCCAGAATGTGGATATGAGTGGAAAGAAGGGGAAGCAACTGAGGAAACCGTGGTCATCAAGGATGCGCATGGCAATCTGCTGGCTGATGGTGATACAGTTACAGTGATTAAGGATCTTAAAATTAAAGGATCTTCTTCAGTGGTTAAAGTCGGGACTAAGGTCAAAAATATTCGTCTATTACCCGATGCAACTGATGGACATGATATTGACTGTAAAATTGATGGCATTGGCGCCATGAAGCTCAAATCTGAATATGTGAAAAAAGCCTGATACGTTCTTATACGAATGAGTGCTTTCGGTCTTCGGGTTTGAAGGTCTATGCTTCTTCCTCAAACTCGAAGATCAATCTCTTCTGATTGCCATATCATGCCTGGATCTATGCTTTATGCCTCATCTTCATCTTGAATATTCAGATAATATTCAGCAGCTTGAAACCCGACCTTTAATGTTGGCAATTCACCAGGCCTTATTTAACGCCGGTTATATTAATGACCCGAATGATTTAAAAAGTAGGGCGATTGTACAGCAGGATTTTGTGATTGGACTAGAGCAGGAGACAGATCAGGCTTATGTACATGCTAAAGTTTCTCTCCTGACTGGTCGTAGTCTGGACATCCGCCAGGCAATTTCCAAGCTGGTACTTCAGGTCATGCAGCAGCACATTGTCTCGCAGCCGGGGTTAAAGATTCAGCTCTGTGTTGAAATTCTGGAAATGGACAAAGAGACTTATACTAAAGCTATTATTTGATTTTTTTTAGATTGAAGTGAGGACTAGGAAATGAAGTTTTCTTAGTTTCTCTCTTTATCTTGAATACATCAGAACTTAATAAAAAATTGAGAAGTATCAAAGCGATTTTGAAATATAAAGAACGATAAATAAAACTAGAGCATGAAAATTTAAATAATCAGTCAAAATTCACCTGATTATTGCAGTTGATCAGAAAATTTTGCCTATAATTAAAAAATAGTGTAATTTTAGGTATTAGGTCACACTTTTGACCTGATATATGGGGGGATGGGTAAAACTAGGACCCATTTACATAATTAAAAATAATGAAAAACAAGAAAGACTGAAAATAATGAGATGCTTGAAATCTCGGTTTTCAAGTCTGAATAAAACCTTATAGAGAGGTATTCAATGAAAATAATAGGGGAAGAATGTCTGGCTCAGGAAGTCAGGACATTTTTACAAAAATGGGATCAAGCTATTTGTTCACTTGAATTCAGCGAAATTCGTCAACTTTGCCGACCAGATGTCTGTCTGATTGATATTAGCTCCGAACTGAAAGGGATCGAGGCTTATCAGGCTGCATGGCAACAGTACCGACCATATATGCGCAACAATGGTATGCGCGTTGAACGGAAGGAGGTCACCATTCAGGTCAATAATGACATGGCTTTCGTATATGGTTATGTCCGGATTGCTTATGCGGCGATGGAACGATATTTCCCTTTGCAATGGTGCCGCTTCAGCATGGTCTTGAGCAAGCAGCAAGATCAGTGGCAATTGCATTATCAACATATTTCTGTCCCTGTTCAGGAGAAGACTGAAAAACTGCGCCCTGTGAAACTGGCAGGTTAAGGCAAAAGTTTTAAATTTCATTGAAACAAGATCATCACATCTATTTGTCCATTCTTGAAAAAAATCGCCATAAAAAAGCCTGAATCGTTCAGGCTTTTTTATTTAGGGAAGATTAAAAGCGTTTTGGAATGCGCTGACCATTCGGTACCGGAATTTCCGCATTTTTTAATACACCAAATAACCAGGTTTCTGCATGTTGTACGGCTGTTTTCAACTGTTCACCCAAGGCTAGACGTCCGGCAATGAAACTCGCCAGTGAACAGCCTGAGCCATGATATTCACCTTCCAGGCGCGGACAACGGGTTTCGTTGATCAATTCACCCTGAATATATAGACGGTTCTGGATATAGTCGGGAGTATCTTCGTGGCCACCTTTAACAAGAATCGCGTGGGCACCCATTTCGAACAGTTTCTGCGTGGCTTGATCTAAATCCTGCTCACCTGTCAGAGCGCGCAACTCGACTGTATTTGGAGTTAAAATCGTGGCTAGCGGAATCAGTTGTTTAAACGCTTTGACCAGTGTGGCTTGATTGCCGAGTGAGCCACCACTATTGGCTACCAGCACTGGATCCAGTACATACTGATAGTCCGGATGCGCAGTTAGAAATTCTGCCAGTGCTTCAATATTTTCAGTCGTTCCCAGCATGCCTGATTTAACACAACGAATCGGCAGATCCTTTACCACAGCATTGGCCTGAGCCAGCAGTAATTCCTTTGAAGTTGCTTCAAAACCAAAGACCTGTTGTGAGTTCTGGATAGTCAGGGCTGTACAGGCTATTGCAGCATGAGCACCACTTTGACCGATGGCTTCAATATCTGCTTGAAGGCCTGCTCCACCTGAAGGATCTAAACCTGAAAAGCAAAGTACGGTAGGTCGCAAAATGATGTCCTTCATTCACTAAAATTGCCTTAGTATAGGCAAATTTATTCAAACTCTCGATATTAATTTCTATCACTTGCAAGAACGGTCTGTCAGGCAAAATTTCGTATGTTTTATCTGATCAAAATATAGAGTTGATTACCCTGAAAATGGGCATTCTTGGCTTGTTTTTATGGCCTAATAATTGCTTTAGGGTAGACAAATCTGGCTATACTCACGATATGAATTGATGTCGGCTGCAAACATAGGGGACAAGGTGTGATTCAGAATATTTTAATTGACTTGGATGGTACATTAACTGATCCAAAAGTGGGGATTACGACTTCTGCCCGCTATGGTCTGGAAAAGGTGGGTCATCCGATCAGTGAAGACACGAATATTGACTGGATTATCGGGCCTCCTCTAAAAGCTTCGCTAGCCAAAATTCTGAATGTAGATGCGGATGATACCCTGGCTGAACAGGCACTAATGGCATATCGTGAGCGTTTTGCAGTGACTGGCTTATATGAAAATCACGTCTTTGAAGGCGTAGCTGAAACTCTGGCGGAACTTAAACGCCGTGGTTATCGCCTGTTTCTCGCAACAGCAAAACCAACCGTTTATGCCAAACAGATTCTGGAACATTTTAATCTGGCCCAGTATTTTACTGAGATTTATGGCAGTGAGCTGAATGGTGATCGGACCAATAAAGGGGAACTGATTCAGTATATCCTGGAACAACAAGGCATACAGGCTGATCAATGCATTATGGTGGGGGACCGTGAGCATGATATTTTTGGTGCCCGCCATAATGGGATTGAGTCGATTGCAGTCAAATACGGCTATGGTTCAGAAATTGAATTACAGCAGGCACAGCCTAAATATACGATTGAGAACTTTAGTCATTTATTAGACTATTTAAAATAATTTTTTATTTTCATTAAAAATAAAATGCTTCTATGTTTAGGAGCATTTTTTATATTCATTATTAACTTCACCTTTTGAATAGAAATCTGTTTTATTGCGTTAACTTGATTAATTGTTTGTATACTTTTGTTCTAATATTTTTCATGCTTACATAAATATAATAATGCATTTTATGTGATTAATGTCATATTTTAATGAACCTATTTGATTATAATTCACAAAAACATATTTTCCATATTTTAACCCGAATCCTGCTTAAGCCGATGACTTCATAATTTGAATTGTTGGCTTATTTTTATGGATCAGTTGATATGCACACAAGGACGCGTAAATCCCTCCTAGAAATCCATGAACACTACGTGCTTTG
>NZ_VPDQ01000050.1:0-11010 GCF_013417535.1 Acinetobacter sp. YH12241
AATCAGCGTCGGGTGTGCCGTCCAGGATACGAGTTAAAGTCGCTTAAAATAACGTCAATAAATATTGAAAAAGTCATAAAATGTGATATGTTTCACACTCTATTTTTTAGTAGTAAAATTTTTTTATGAAACTATTAAAAAATAACAGCAAGTTTTTAAAAAAACCATCTGTTTCATTATTAATAGGCCCTTATATGAAAAACTTTATCACTACCGCATTATTAGCTTCTTCTGGATTATTTATAGCAGGACAGACGAATGCTTCTACTAAAGTTGCGGATACAACCTTCCAAGTTAAAATTGAAGTTGTATCAACATGTGCGATCAGTGCTACAGATATCGATTTTGGTCAAGTAAATAGTGGTATCGCAGCAACAGATAAAACAGGTAATCTAAATGTAACCTGTACCAGTCAGACACCCTACAGCGTTGGTTTATCTAGTAGTGGAAAAATGACTCATACGACTGACCCTACGTCTAGCATTGCTTATCAATTATTTAAAGCATCCAGTGATACAGCAGAGTGGGACAACGACAATAATCGATATTCTGCAACTGGTTCAGGTAGTGTACAGACTATCCCGGTAGTTGCTAAATTATCTGGCTCTACAAATGTACGCGCTGGTAACTATGCAGATACCGTCACAGCCACAGTAACTTATTAATTTTTATTATCGTAAAGAGTCCACATGAAAAAGCCAGCCAAATTCTCTCATGTATTCCACATTTGTGGTGCAGGAATCTTGGCAGCTAGTATTTTTATAACACAGGCGCATGCTGCCAGTTTGCAAGTTGCGCCTATTTTATTAGAATTTTCACCGCAAGAAAAAGTCAAAGAACTTTGGTTGACCAATACAGGTAATGAGAGTATTCGTGCACAAGTACGAGTGAACGCTTGGACACAAAGCAATCAACAAGATATTTTAACAAACTCCAAAGATCTAATTGCTAGTCCTATGGTCATTAGCATTCCTGCCGGACAACGGCAATTGGTTCGATTGATCCGCAATACTCAAATAGCAAATACGACTGAACAAGCTTATCGCCTCATCGTGGATGAATTACCTAACTCCCAGACTAATGTACAAAGTGGTCTACAATTGTTACTCAAATATTCCATTCCTGTTTTTTTAAAAGTATCGGACATTAATGATACAGATCAAGGCATAACATCCCTGCAAGGTATGAGCTTTAAATATAATAAGCAAACACTAACAATCAACAATCAGTCTGGTCATTATAAGCGCTTTAGTCAGTTTGCCTACATGGATGCGCAAGGCAAAAAAATACCAATTCAAATGGGATTGATGGGTTATGTACTTAGTGGGAAAAGCATGCAATGGAAAATTCCAAATAATATAAATGTTACGCGTGGTGGAAAGTTTATAGCTGTAGTTAATATGGATCTTCGTGAACAAACTCTACCATTATCTCCCTAATACAAAATAAGCTTTAGGGATAGGGAGTTTCTGATCATTGAATGTTCGAGCAAGCAATTTTATACTTGCAGGAATGATGCTGGTCACAGCACCGACAACATTTGCAGAACAATACTCATCCAATATAGCCAGTGCGATTCAACAGGAATTGTATTTGGATGTAGAAGTAAATCAGTCTACACAGATTCAAATTGGTCATTTTTTACAACAAGATCAGCAACTCTATATTGATGTAGCTTCCTTAAAAAATTTCGCCATTACTACCGAGATAGAACCAATCATAATTGATCAGGTATCCTATATCGCACTTGATCAGATTGAAGGGCTAAGCTATAAATATGACGACCTCAATCAAAAAATCTCAATCCAAGTACCTATTACACTGTTAAGCAGTCAACATCAATATGGCTATCAGCATCTGCCTGCTGCAAAAGTTAATCCATTGCATGAAAAAACAGGTGTCTTACTCAATTACACTGCTTTTGCTCAGCAGTATGAGAATATATTTTCTTTAAATGGTTGGAATGAATTTCGTGTTTTTGGGCTATTTGGTGGGGTATTCAGCCTTTCTGGTAACTACCAATATCAAGATAATGCCTTTATAAATCATCATATACTGGATACATATTGGGAAAAAGATATCCCAGAAAAATTGCTTAGACTACGTTTAGGTGATGCACAAAGTAATGCACTATCATGGACACGCTCTACTCGATTGAGTGGTCTTAGCTTATCGAAAAATTTCGCTTTACAACCCTATACCGTGACGACTCCCTTAATGAGTTTTAAAGGCCAGGTAGCATTACCGTCACAAGTGGATTTAATAATTAATGGTATTAAGCAGTTTTCAGAAAATATAGTACCTGGGCAATTTGATATTCAATCAGTACCGAGTATTACAGGTGCAGGCAATGCACAAATGGTCATTACAGATATTAATGGCCAACAGCAAGTACTGAGTATTCCCTTATATGGTACAAATAACCTACTCGCACAAGGCTTAAATGACTGGTCTTTTAATGTAGGTTATCCAAAGTTAAATTATGGCTTATCTTCATTTGATTATGCACAAGATCCTGCATTTAGTGGGAGCTATCGTTATGGAATATTAAATAAACTTACTCTGGAAACACATACTGAATTGACCGATCAATTGCAACAGGTAGGATTAGGCACACTCTATCAATTAGGCAAACGTGCAGGACAGCTTAATCTCTCTTATGCTTATAGTCGTACACCTGAGCAACATGGACAATTATTAGGCCTAGGTTATAGCTGGAACTCTACATTAATAAGTTTAAATTATAATGGACTACGACAGTTTGGTGAGTTTAATGACATTGCCAGCTTGAATGATGCGGCATTTGCCAGTAAATCAGACCAATTTTATATAGGTTTTAATACTAAAATTGGTCAGTTGGGAAGTAGCTATATCCAGCAAAAATACACAGAGCAAGAGAGTAAGTTTGTATTGCTGAACTGGTCTTATATCTTGCCGCGACGTATGAACATGAATTTAGGTTATAGTCATGATTTAATTAATAAAAAAGATAGTTACTATCTATCACTTAATATCCCTTGGGCGCAACGCAACTCAGCCACAGCATCAATACAGCGTAGTCATGATAACCAACAGTTTGGTGTGAATATAATGCATGCGCTAAATCAAGATCAGGGAGGGATGGGATGGCAAGCCATGGCCAATCGTACAGATCAATACTCACAATTTCAGGGGCAGATCGACTATCTCGGTCGCTATGGGTTAGCACAGTTAAATGTGCAACATACAGCATCAGACCAACAAAATAATACCAGCGCTTTTGCCTCAGTCAACGGAGGTTTAGTTATTCTAAAAGATGTGATACTCCCCACACGTTTGAGTAACGGTTCATTTGCTATTGTCTCAACAGATAATATTGCTAGCGTACCGGTGCGTATGGAGAATCGTTTGATTGGTAAAACTAATCAGAAAGGATATTTGCTATTGGATCGTCTAAATCCATATCAGCATAATAGTGTAGCAGTTGATACCCTAAACCTACCAATAAATTTAAAAATAGAAACAACACAGCAAGATGTTGTACCTCGTCAGGCAAGTGGTGTATTCGTTCGTTTTCCAATGTATCAAGTGAAATCCGTTCAATTACAGGCAGTCGATGATCAGGGAGAGAATCTAGCAGTGGGTAAATCTGTTTGGGATATTCAACCATCAATACAGCAGCCTCCTAAAACCATTGTAGCTCATGATGGTATTGTATATTTAGATGATGTGAAAAATAATAAATTATATATTGGCGATGAGCTTAAGCAATGCCAAGTGAATCTTCCTGAAGTTTCCACTCTTGAAGGTTTTAGCGATTTAGGAAGGGTGGTATGTCAATAACTCATCAATTTAACCGAATCAAAGCTTATGGCCTCATCAAGCGTTTAGCTTGTATGAGCTTATTGTTTTTAGCTTATAGCATATGCTCTTCATCTGCTTATGCAGAGAGTTGCTGGGTAAGTGGAGGTAATTTAAGCCTAGGCACAGCGAACATTCAAGGCTCGATGACAGCTTCTACGGATATTACCGTAACATGTAATTCAAACTGGAGTCAGCCCGTGACATATAAGATATGTATGGTAGTTGATAGTATAGATCCAGCGGCTAAAGATCCTCGCACAATGATTAACTATGATAACTATCCTGCTTCCTTATTAAATTATAACTTATATTATGATGTCGCACGAACACGCAAGATACCAAACTCAGACGCTAAAAATACAGCTCAGTGCCAGTCTGTTCAAGTAGGTGCTAATACAGGAAGTCCGAGTACATTGGTCAAAATGTATGGTCAAGTTCTTGCAGGACAAAATGTACCTGCCGGCTCCTATAAAACCAATAGTACGTCCATAAAGCTATACTATGCTTATCGCTATGGCTTAGAAGTACCTTCAGATTTAGAAGCTCTAGCTAGTCAAAATAGCTCAACTAACAATATAGTCGTCAATTCTAACTATGAAAATAGCTGTTTGATTTTATCTGCATCAGATATAGATTTTGGTTCAGTGGAGCTATTGAATAATACTTTATATCGTTCAGGGACTATTCAGTTAGCATGTCCAATGGGTACCAATATGAAGGTAAGTTTAAATAATGGTCTAAATCCATTGGGCTCACAAAGACGTATGAAAAATTCTCTAGGAAGTTATATTCAATACGGTTTATATCAGGATCCAAGTCACTCGAACATTTGGCAGGCGGATACTTCATATTCTGTAACCCACCAGACTATCCCTATTTATGCGATGGTCCCATCGCAAAGCATTAGCAGTATAGGGAAATATTCCGATACCATTACTGTGACTTTAACTTATTAGAAAACTCTATATTTAATAGGTAATCGTAGCAGTAACTGTATCTATATATTGACCGGCAGGAACGTTAGTATCAGGCACTTTCCCCCAAATGGTAATATTTTGAGTTTGTCCTGTACCGTGTTGTGAAAAACGATTTTCAGAGCTGTTTCCCCATTCTTTGCTCATAGATGCATCTTGATAAAGTCGATATGAAAGCTTCAAGGAAGCATCCTGAGTATTCTTTAGTGTACCATCACTATTTAGTGAAATATTGTAAGGCGTACCATTAGTACATGAAACATTTAGACTACCCGTTGCCTGGATATTTTGGGTATTACGAGAAATCGTACCAAAATCTATATTAGAAGTAGAACCTGTGCCGATATCACAAATTTCATTGACTTTTATTTTGACCTGAAACTGTGTGGACTGCCGGTCACTCATGGTATAAGCAGAGACTGAAACTACAGCTAGAATTACAAATGAATATTTAAAAATTTTCATTGAATGTGCCTATATCCAATATAGATAATTATATTAATCTGAATTGTAGAGAGTAAAAAGGTAACTATTTAAAGTAATAGTCTGGATTACGCACTAAATTTCATGATTCTAATCATATTATTCGATTTTACTCAACTATGCTGCCATCTAGTAAACAATTCAAAAATAAAAGGGCAAACAGGCTAGATTTAACATAAAATCTCTTATGCGAAATTTAGTCATGACTAAACTTTTATTCCCATCTTCTCTTATTCTGTTCTAACAGTTTGTAAACGTGACGTATATGAGCTCTGATGAGTTCATGAATGCGACCCACAAAATCACGGTCATATGCCTCATAAATACCTTGATTCATAGCTTTCGCCATCTGATTGAGATTACGTCCTAGAGCTGATAATTCCCCATTAGAGTCTCCTAGCAAATGAGCTTCATCTTGCCCAAAAAAATGAGCATCTTTTGTGACGTTTGCGGTAAGTACAGACAGAATATATTGATTCGTCTTCATTTTGCTTAGGGCTGCTCTTTCATCAATTTTCTTTAATAAACTTGGTTTAATTCTTAATTCTTTGCGTGTGGTTTTTTCAAAAACATCGATCGTGTCTTCTACTTTCTCCCTTTCAGCAATTTTTTCTCTTAACAGCTCCATGATCAATTCATTCGGATCTTGCTGCTCCGCCTGGGCCAAACTAAAGATTTTTTCAGCTAAATCATTATCCAGATGCAAGGAAAAATCCTGTCCAGAAAATGCAGGATCATTTTCTTTTTTATAAGCAGTTTCTAAAGCTTTCTGAAATGGCTCACCTTTCTTAACGCCTTGCTTCTCACACTTTGCCTCCCACCAATCAAGCACCGCTCGATCAACTCTAAAAGAAATCTTATTGTCTTTAGTCATGATTAATTCCGTAAGCAAAGTGATATTTTGCAGCTCCATTTTAGAGTCTGGGTGACAAAATGGCAATTTTAACGGCTGCTGCCTATCCTGCCCTAGAAATCAATTCTTTGTATTTCCCCTATTTTTCTTTGTCATGACTAATTTTTTAAATGATATTCAGGAGTAAGAACTACATTAAAAACTGGTGCAATCAAGCCAATTGAAGATATCTGATTTAAGTTTCTTAAAGAGAAACGCGTAAGCGTGCATTCTGATCTGCTGATCAAAAATGAAAAAATCTCAAAAGCTAGAACCCAGTTTTTTAAATATGATTGAAGATCCCTTTTAAATGTGTTCTAAGGCTCATTTAAATGAAAAGCACCCGTAACTTATAAAATGGTAAATAGGGGCTAAAAATCGCAAATGAGAGCAAATTAGACTATGTTTTCATGCTTATCTTTTAAGAACCGAACGAGTGTCTACGAGTGACGTCCCAAAATTAAAATTCCAGAAGTCTTTTCCCTGATTACAAAGCTGCATAAGTCTATTCTCAACAAGAACAGAGCAAAGCGATTCGAGATTTATGCTGATGTATCGAGCGAAGCTCGAATAAAAAGTTTTATGAGCGAAGCGAATTCCGAGTATTTTTGCTTTTTCTAAAAGTCACGAAAATTTGAATCAAAAATTGCCCCGACGAATCGAGCGAAAGCGAGATTCAATAGAGTTTGAGCGAAGCGAAAACCAAGGGCAATTTTTCCTTCCTTGGGCTTTTAATTATTTTAAAGTTTTTAAATGCTTTTAGGTAAGCTAAAAACCTTGTAAATGAAGGCTCCTAGACTTCATATGACACCGTTTACCTTGCAATATGACACCGTTTACCTTGCAATATGACACCGTTTACCTTGCAATATGACACCGTTTACCTTGCTTATAGCACTAAAATTAATTAAGGTGTCATAGCATAATAAATAATACTGGTGCTTCATGAGAGAATTAGTTGTAAAAGACAATGCTTTAATTAATGCAAGTTATAACTTAGATTTAGTAGAACAACGTTTAATTTTATTAGCTATTGTTGAGGCAAGAGAAAGTGGGAAAGGGATTAATGCTAATGATCCCTTAACTGTCCATGCAGAAAGCTATATCAATCAATTTGGCGTACATCGCAATACCGCTTATCAGGCATTAAAAGATGCCTGTAATGATTTGTTTGCAAGACAATTTAGCTATCAAAAAATAAATGAAAGAGGGAATATTGAGAACTATAGATCCCGTTGGGTTAGTGAAATTGGATATGTAGATAATGAAGCAGTGGTTAAGCTTATTTTTGCCCCTGCCATAGTTCCATTAATTACCCGCTTAGAAGAGCATTTTACTAAATATGAATTGCAGCAAGTTAGTAATCTTAGTAGTGCTTATGCTGTTCGTTTATATGAGTTATTAATTGCTTGGAGAAGTACGGGCTCTACTCCAATTATAGAGCTAAGTGATTTCCGTCAAAGAATTGGCGTACTCGATACTGAGTACAAGCGTATGGAACGCTTTAAAACTAGTGTACTTGAGCTCGCTATTAAACAAATTAACGAACATACAGATATCACAGTGAAGTATGAACAACACAAAAGAGGTCGATCAATTTCAGGATTTTCTTTTAACTTTAAACAGAAAAAGAAGGACAGCACATCAATAGAAAGAGATCCGAATACTTTGAAACTTTCTTCAAAGATGACCGATGCTCAACGGCATATGTTTGCAAATAAACTTTCAGAACTCCCTGAAATGGGTCGCTATTCACAAGGAACAGAAAGCTATCCTCAATTTGCTGTTCGTATTGCTGAGATGCTACAAGACCCTGAAAAAATCAAAGAACTATCCCCATATCTAAAAAAAGTGGGATACATGCCATCAAATAAAAAGGACACCGTAAATGGCTAAGTTATCACTAAGTGAAGTATCTAAAAAATTTCATGTGGATAGATCAACCATTTACAGAGCTGTACGTAATGGACGTTTATCACGCTCCAGTGATGGACAATTCGATCTAGCAGAGGTCATACGATGCTTTGGAGAACCTGAGCAAACATCTCAAAAAATTGAATCATCTAAGCAAGAAGGTGATGAATCTACAAAAAAACTTATTGCCCATTTAGAAAATGAAGTCAAAAAATACCAAGAACGTGAAGAACGGTTAATGCAACAAATTGACCGTATGCAAACACTCATTGAGCTGAAAAGTGTTGCACCTGCCACAGCAGCACCACACCAAGATGCTACGGCATGCGACACCAAGATGCCACAGCATGCGACAACACAACAAGAAACTGATAATAAAAAGAATAATGAATTAAATATTGCAGAAAATGTAGCAGTGCCACAGCAAGAAACTACGGCATACCACACCCAAACGCTACAGCATGCCACGTTGCAAAGTGTGGCAGTGCCACAACACAAAAAACGTGGTTTATTTGGCCGTGTGCTGAATGCCGTCTTTGATAATGACTGAGCAATAAGGGTGAAAGATCATGCCGAAACTGAAAGACATTGCCCTGGGAATTATTGTGGCTCCGCTGCTGATCCCGATCATGCTGATTGCATCGTACCAGGATAAAAAGGCGCTGAAGAAAGAGCTGGATGAATGCCAAAAAGAAAAAGACCAGGCATCCTGATTATTCAATTGACCTAATCAAAGTCGTGGAACATTGATCAAATAATAGGCGTGGAACGTGAAAAATCATAAAAAAAGCCCACCTTGGGGAAGATGGGCTATCAACTAGAAACTAAAGCATTGATTTCTAAAGATAATTATAACGCATTTCGTATAAGGTGTATTATGTTAATTTTAGAAAAATTAAACTTTTAACTCTTCAGTAAAAAGTTTATTTCTTTCCAAAAACTTAACGATATCACCAGCATCTAGACGATATAAATCAGCTAATCGGTCTTCTAATTTAGCATCGCCATCCTCATCGCTGAACGGAATATTAAATCCTTTATTAATACACCCAAACTTTCTTACAGTTCGATAAGAGTCACGTAACATCTCATAACTCTCACTAGAATATATATGATCGACTGTATTCTTCTCATCAAGCTCAGGATTCAGAACATCTTCTTCTAAACGAGTTGGAACTTCTTTATCGTTATAAACATAAATATGCTGAGCATCTAGCTCTTTAACTGTTCGATCAATAAAAGACACTAACTCCAAGAGCGTCAAATTTAATAAGCTTGCTGAGCTTAATAATAATTCTAAAGAAATAGTTCTAATACCAGCTTCATATTTAGATAAAGAGGATGCTGTTGTAACCAATGCATAGGCTAACTCACGTTGGTTAACTCCTCGCAAATTACGTATATAAGATAAGGTAGCTCCAGCTACATCATTTATCTCAACTTTCAAATTGTACTTCTTCATAAAGACTCCTAAAAACTAATTTAAAAATAATTGAAAAAACAAGTTGACGCAAGAAATATTTTTATTATAGCATTATTTACACAGTAAATATTTCCAAAAAGGAAACAACAATGTTAGACATCTTAATCGACATCGCAGCAGAAGTTATCAAAGAAACAGTAAAAGAAAGCCTTAAGTAGGAGAAAAGAAATGCAAGACACATTGAAAGGTTTTATAGAGGTTCTTTTACCAAGACCTCCATTTCCACCCATTTTTTTCTAGCCTAGATATGAATAAGTTTGAAAGATAGGGCTTTAGAGCCCTATCTTTTAAGGGGAATAACATGAAATTTAAAAGATTGAAAACAAAACAGGTTTTAAAGTTAGTTATATCTCTTGGCTGGTATTTCGATAGCCAAAAGGGTAGCCATAAGCATTTCAAGCATCCTATTAGAAAAGGAAAAATTACCATTCCAGATCATGGTGATCTCGATATAGGAACATTAAGAAGTATTTTTGAACAAGCTGGTATAGGAGCTTATTGAGATAATTATGAAGTTAATTATTAGCGCAATTTTTCTATTTTTTTTAGTTGGAAGTGGAACTTTATATTTTCTTTCACAACAAAAGTTAATTCTTACGAATCAGCATAAAGAATTAATGATGATGGGAGAATTTGCTAGAATGAATAAGCTTCAAACAACACAGAAACTTATTCAAGAAGTTAAAAAAGATAGATTAATTAAAGTTCATGAGTTTAATAAAGTAAAAAGAACTTTTACTTCTGAAATGAAAGCATATCTAAAAAGAAATGGACTAAAAAGTCAGACTTTACATATGAAATACAAGGTACAAGAACCAGCACATACATTTATTTAACATAATGGGCGTTATACGAAACGCATATTTTAAATATATAAAAATCATACACTTGTGTTATAGTGGTGATGCTCGACGATATCGAAAAGCTGACTTGGAAACAAGTCGGCTTTTTTATGAGCGGTTTTGGAATGTTTTGCCAATAAATTTGTTTAAAAAGTAATCAATTTTAGCATTTTTCAAATTTTATCAATGCCTCAATGTCCAAAATTATCCACATTTTTTGTGGATAAAATTTAGGCTATTTTGTACGCTCAGGCTTACGTGAATCTCGGCCCTTTGCGGCTATCTAGGATACTGGAACTTTCCTATGATGAACTCATCAGGAACAGGAAGTTCCATAACATAAAACAAAAATTATAAGTTATTGCACATGGACCAGAGGGTACAACAGCACAATCAGCGACAATAAAAAACCCCGGCAGGATGCCGGGGTTTTTTATTATTTAGATTTCTTAAATCAGCGTCGGGTGTGCCGTCCAGGATACGAGTTAAAGTCGCTTAAAATAACGTCAATAAATATTGAAAAAGTCATAAAATGTGATATGTTTCACACTCTATTTTTTAGTAGTAAAATTTTTTTAT